>JAKUNX010000070.1:5024-9304 GCA_022451835.1 Candidatus Poseidoniaceae archaeon | reverse complement strand
ATTTCCACAGATAAACTGAGGGTGGATTATAGATGTGCCATCACCATCATCGCCATGATCTCCATCGTCACCGTGGTCACCATCATCGCCATGATCTCCATCGTCATCATGGTCATCTTCATCATCTTCAAGGAATGACTCTTCGTTCCAGTGGTCAGCAAATACTGATGCACTATTCATTTGGAATTCAGTACCCATCCAATTTGTTTGGATGTTTGTTGTACCGTCACTATTTTGTGTCATTAATTCTCCTATCTCGATGGTCATCATTCCCATATTCATCTCCATATTCATGTAAGCGCCGTCAGGCGATACAGCAATTGTGGAGGTGAATGATGAGGTCTCACCATCTTCGTCAGTATCACTACCTTCAGTAACCATTCCCATTGTTTCTCCCCATTGAGGGCCTTGGTCAACAAGTAACACGAATGCAGCAACAGAATCTCTCAAAACCATTTCTGTCAAACATGCCTCGCTGTTGGTTGCATTTTCATCATAATTATACGCGGATTCGTCATCACAACCAGGGACATTGATGAGTTCATCAGCAATATTTTCTGCGTCCTCTTCAGTCAATCCCATACATCCGGCCATAATCATTGAGCTCACTATTAGCATAGCTAGTATCTTTCTCATGGCTATGCTAGTACACAGTAGTAAATAAATCATTACGGCAGGGAAAAAATCTAGAATCAACCGTGTAATTCAAAAAGAAAATACAACAGCCCCGTGTATAGTCCCTTAGTGTAGCGGTCCATCATGGAGGATTCTGGTTCCTCCGACCTCGGTTCAAATCCGGGAGGGACTACCAAAATTCACTCAAATTCACTGTACTTTTTCGATAAGTCATCCGCAGTACCGATAGTGAATCCAGTTACCATTTGGATAGCAGAGCCATACTTTATCATGCCAGAATATTCTTGGATTTTGCCAAAGATAGACACTCTCAAGCGATACTTGGTGTTCTTTTTAGTGCCACGTTTCCTATGATATTTGTAGAAATGGACTCCAACCTTGTAGGTTCCTTTAGGTGGATTTTTGGTCCAAACTACATTCTCGACAGGATTGTTACTAACCGGTTTGACATTCATATCAACGTCAAGTTCTCCACCACATTCACTTTCTTTATTGTTGAAATATATTCTTTCGCCAGATGGGCAGAATAAGTGTAGGTCAAGGTCATTATAATCATCCCATGCAAGCGATATTTGTACTGCACCAGATTTTCCACCTTCTCTCTCAAGACGTTCATCCAAATCATCATTTTCCGGTGGAGATTCTTCAACAATTATTCCAGACCCTACCATTTCAGTTTCAACTAAAGTAGCATGCTCTTCCAAATTCTCTTCATTTTCAACTATCCACTCAGCCCTTGCATCTAGATTCATGACCCGATCTTCTTCGGTAAATTCTTCATTTTGTTCTTCTAATTCAGGCAGTTCGCTAATTATGTCTTCAAGGATTAGTCGTAATTCCATAATGTTGGAGTCTCGATGCTCATCTCTTTCTTGCCATTTATCATATTCTTTTTCAGTAAGTTCCTCAATTTGTACTGTTCTTTCCACAGGAGGATGGTCATCTACATTAGTGTCATCAGATGGAATGACAGTTCTTGAAGCTGTGGGATTAATCAGAGGTGGCAAATCAGGAGCATATTTTTTTCTTCTTGCCTCTCTAAGCAATCTTAAATTTCGGCGTTTGTTAAGCCTGTAACCACCATACATCAAGGCTGCAATAGCTATCGCAATTGCGCCGATGGCAAGAGGTCCCATGCAAGTTAGTAATCAGTACTCCTTTATTGCAGATTGGGTTTGTGGTCACAATTAACCAAGGAAAGCCGAATTAATTTTGTCAAGCATTGATTTACTAGGTCTCAATTCATCATTGCTAACATCAACCAAAGGTTTGTCAACCAATCCCAAATCTTCTGATAAAGATGCTTTAGTATTGTCGAAATACAGCAGGCCAGTAACGTGTTTAGCATTGGTTTCTGCATCATGTAAAGCCGTTAATGCAGCAACAGCATCGCTAGGATCGTGTTCTTTAGAAATAGTCTCAAGTCTAATAGTAGAACCATCATGTAAGGTGATATCTCTAAAGTGCCCTTCAGGTACATCGACTTCAGTTATTGGATTGAAATGAGGGATGTAATCAGTCATATGCAGAGTAACTTCATTTTCCTTTACATAACCGTAGGATTTCATTGATTCATCGTTATTGTTGAAAGTTACACAAGGCGAAATTACATCGATTAAAGCGAACCCTTTGTGCGACATTGCTGCTTTTAGGATTGCATTTAATTGCTTCTTGGCGCCAGAGAATGAGCGAGCAACAAACGTACAACCTAGATTTATCGCTAAGGCACATAAGTCAATTGGTTGTGTTTCATTAATTGGCCCTTTTTTCTTCTTAGAACCAATGTCAGCTGTTGCTGAATATTGTCCTTTAGTAAGTCCATAAACACCATTGTTTTCTACAATATATACCATGTCCATGTTTCTCCTAATGGCGTGAATTAATTGCCCAATACCAATTGATGCCGAGTCACCATCACCAGAAACACCAATGTATAGTAAGTCCTTGTTAACTGCATACGCACCAGTTGTTACAGAAGGCATTCTGCCGTGAACTGTATTGAATCCATGAGATTGTCCAAGGTAGTATGCAGGAGTCTTGGAAGAACAGCCAATACCCGACATCTTTGCTATCCGATGAGGCTGAATACCATTTTCCCATGCTGCGTTGATGATTACATTCGAAATTTGGTCGTGACCACATCCAGGACATAGTGACGATGGGCCTCCTTTGTAACTGTCTTTGGGTTCATTAATTACGTTGAGTTTAACTGGTCTAGCTGCACGTGCTGGTTTCTCGCTCATTGTTTCACCTCCTTCAAGATTTCAATAATTAAATCAGCATAAATTTGTGCTTGAGGCGGCATTCCATCTGAATATGCTACACTAAGCAACTTTGGCACCAAATCAATTGGTATCTCTTTTCTCAAGATACCATATAATTGACCATCACGATTTATCTCGAGAACAATAGTTTTGTCATGCCTTTCAATGAATTTCTCTATCTCACTATGGGCGGGAAGGGCTCTTAATCTGCATTGACTCACTTTCAAGCCAGTTGATTCAAGGATGTCATCAATTTCTTGGATAGTATTTTCCATACTTCCAAGGTAAATGATTCCAATTTCACATTCTTTTTCTTCTCTAAGAATTGGCGCAGGTAATTGGTCACGAGTACTATCGATTTTGTTTCTTAGTCTTGTCATCAATTGGAGATAATCATGAGGTTTTTCCGAGTATACTCCCATTGGATTGTGGCCAGTTCCTCGGTACAAGATTGGAGCCATGCCTGAGCCAGGTAAGGTTCTGTAAGGTATTCCATCACCATCGATATCGAGGTAGCGGCCAAACTCTTCGAAGGCTTCGAAAACATCTCTTTCTCGAACCACTTTGCCTCGGTCCATGTCTTCAGTTGGATAGGTAAATCCTGAACATGCCCATCTGTTCATACCAAGATCTAAATCACTCATACCAAATACCGGAGTTTGGAATTTTTCAGTATAATCAAATGCACGCCAGCCAAATTCGAAACATTCTTCAACAGTTCCAGGGAATAATACAATGTGTTGGGTGTCGCCATGACTTCCTTCATACAACATTGTAATATCCGATTGTTGAGTTCTAGTTGGTAAACCAGTTGATGGTCCAACACGGCAGACATCCCAAAATACAGAAGGGATTTCTGCGAAGTATGCAAGGCCAATGAATTCCTGCATGAGGGATATTCCGGGTCCAGAGGTTGCAGTCATACCTCTGCCACCAGCCCAACCTGCTCCAAGCACCATACCGGCTGCTGCAAGTTCATCTTCAGCTTGAATTACTGCACAAGTTGCTTCACCTTCATCGTTGGTTCTAATTTTTGGAATCCAAGAAATCATACCCTCGGCAAGAGATGATGAAGGCGTGATTGGATACCATGATAGCAATTGAGCACCACCAAACAGGGAGCCAAGCGCTACAGCCTCATTACCTTCAACAAAGAATTGTGGAGTTTCAATCTCCCTTGATTCAACATGATATGGATCGGTTTTAGACAAATTTTCTCTAAAGTGTTCTCTTCCTAATTGTAAAGCATTAGTATTGAGTTCGATAGCTGATGCTTTGCCCTTGAATTGTTTTGCCACAGCTGATTCGAGCGCAGATTGTTCGATTCCAAGGATTTCCGCAAGAGCCCCAACATAAACGATATTGGTAATCAATTTTGCA
>JAKUNX010000070.1:0-5014 GCA_022451835.1 Candidatus Poseidoniaceae archaeon | reverse complement strand
CCATTTCTAATTTAGAATTCGCGTTCCAAACCACGACAGTGCCTGGCTCTAGTGCTGCGAGATCTTCGACCCAAGTTGCAGGATTCACCAAAACCTGAACATTAGTTCTGTTACCTGGTGCTTGATAGCCATGGTCGGATAATCTAATGATGTACCAAGTTGGTAATCCAGAGATATTAGAAGGGAACAGATTTTTACCGCTGACTGGAACTCCCATGTCAAATAATGATTGAAGTAAAATCAGATTTGCTGATTGTGAACCAGTCCCGTTTGCTGTTGCGATATTTATTGTGAAATCATTGACAATGCTTTCCATCGGATTAAATCTCCTAGAGCAGATTCCCCCGCCCCTAACATTAGGGGTTGGCATACACTCTTTGAATATGTTGTTTGAAAAACAACTAAATTTATGCTAATTTTTTGATAGTGAAACTCAAAACTACTTCCATACTCGGGTGTTCTATGGCAGCCGAAGATTTAGACAAAAAGTGGGAAAAAGCCGAAAAAATGCTTGCTAAAGGTAATGCAGTTGGATGTCTTGATTTACTTAGAGAAATTGATGCAAGCGGCGAGAAAGCCACAACTTTACGAATTGCCGGTGAAGCTACATGGGCACTTGCCAAGAAGAAAGATTCCCGTTCTGAATACCGTAAAGCAGCATCATTACTCAGGGATGCGGTAAAGAAAGCCCCTCGAGATAAGTCCTGCAATTCTGCTTACAATGAATTACTAAATGAGATGCAAGATAAGCGCATCAAGGAAACAACAATGCCTCGATTAATCAATGATGGAACTCCGACTCTAGCTGGTATTGGGGCTCTTATTGGCGCCATTACAGTGGCTCTATTGATCCTTAAGGCTGCAACATACACCCCACCGACAGATTTGCCAACCGAGGCAAAGATGCGATTGACATGGACAGATTCTGATGGGCTGTTCAAAGATGAGGTGATAACCATTGATTTGGCGCCTGAAAGCGCACCGATACATGTAGAAAATTTCCACCTTCTTGCGACAGATGGAATGTATGACAACACTCAATATCATCGAGTTATCGATGATTTCATGATTCAAGGTGGCGACTTCCAATTGGGTAATGGTCAAGGAGGATATGCAGCTAAATGGTATGGCTACTGTGACGGTGAAGCAATGGATAACGCTGTAGATTGTGCTGGGGGACAGACTCTCTACACAATTCCTGATGAAGCAGATAATGGTCTAATCCACAACCCCTGTACAATCTCAATGGCCAAGAAAAACCTTCCCAACACTGGAAGCAGCCAATTCTTCCTTATTCCTGAAGATAGTACACCAGATTGGTTAGATGGAGTTCACACCGTGTTTGGCGATATTTCTGATGGTTGTGAGCATGTAACTTCAATTAGCGAGGTTCAAACTGATGGTGAAAGACCAAGCAACCCTGTGACCTTAGTCAGTGTGACAACCAATGGCGGAGTAGACACGCCATGGTGGTACTTCTGGTGAGTAGAGATTTAACTTGAAGCGTTTCATTGATAGATGTCTTTGATTTCGCTATGTCATGGCGACCGTGGATACTTTCAATTCCAAGAGGGAACTCTCCGTTGGAGGGCATTATTTTTCTATTTCCGGTTTAGATGAGAATGGCATTGACACATCGCATTTACCATATTCAATTAGGATTCTTTTAGAGGGTGCACTTAGAGGCAATGATGGTTTTTTAGTAACCGAACAAGATGTTCGAAATATTGCAGGGTGGCAAGCCAACGGTGAGCGTGGCGAGATACCTTTCCGACCTTCAAGAGTTATTCTACAGGACTTTACTGGAGTGCCAGCCGTGGTTGATTTGGCTGCTTTGAGAGATGCAATGGTCGAAATGGGCGGTGATGCAGAAAAAGTAAATCCACAGGTTCCAGTGGATTTAGTGATCGACCATTCTGTGCAAGTGGATGTTTCTGGAGCATTTGAACATGCTCTCGACATGAATTTGGACATAGAATATGAACGAAATATGGAACGATACACCTTCTTGAAATGGGGTCAGAAATCACTCAAAGATTTCCAAGTAGTTCCGCCTTCTAGAGGAATTGTTCACCAGGTTAATTTAGAATTTTTAGCAAGTGTTGCGAGGCAGGAAGATGGCATATGGTTAGCCGATACTTTGGTTGGGACTGATTCACATACTACTATGATCAATGGACTCGGTGTTCTTGGTTGGGGTGTCGGTGGAATTGAAGCAGAAGCAGTTATGCTTGGCCAGCCGATTTACATGTTAGCTCCAGATGTTGTTGGTGTTAAACTAACAGGTAAGCTACAACCTGGAGTTACGGCTACTGATATGACCTTGAGAATAGTTGAGATGCTAAGAGAACATGGAGTAGTTGGGAAATTTGTCGAATTCTTCGGTACTGGAATGGCTGCATTGACTTTGGCAGACCGAGCCACAATTGCTAATATGGCGCCTGAATATGGTGCTACATGCGGGTTTTTCCCAGTAGATGACGGGACTCTAGAGTACATGCGCCTTACCGGCCGTGACGAATCCGCTATTGCAGGTGTTGAAGAATACTGCAAAGCACAAGGGTTGTGGTATGATGTTTCCTCTGCTGAAAAATCGTATACCTCACTACTTGAATTGGATTTGAATACGATTCAAACCGCTCTTGCAGGCCCTAAGCGTCCTCAAGACAGAGTTGACCTTGCTGATATGAAGGGTCATTTCATTGAATCATTGACTGCAGAATTAGGTCATCAAGGTCATGGCTTAAGCGAGGAAGACTTGTCTAATAGTGCAATAGTTGAACTTGAGGGTGAAAAATTTGATCTAAATCATGGAGATGTAGTCATAGCCGCAATAACCTCATGCACCAACACATCTAATCCTGGAGTAATGCTTGCTGCTGGGCTTTTAGCACGCAATGCAAGAAAGCGAGGATTGACGGTAAAACCATGGGTAAAAACCTCTCTTGCACCGGGAAGCAGAGTAGTAACAGAGTATTATGAAGCCACTGGCCTACAGGAAGAGCTCAATAAAATGGGCTTCAATGTTGTTGGATATGGTTGTACAACCTGTATTGGCAACTCAGGCCCATTACCAGAGGAAATTGATAATGCAATAGAAGAATCTGGATTGATAGTTGGCTCAGTGATCTCAGGAAATCGAAACTTCGAAGGTAGAGGGCATAGTAAAGTCAAGGCCTCATACTTAGCGAGTCCTCCCCTAGTGGTGGCATATGCAATTGCTGGGAATTTGGAAATAGATTTGAACACCGAACCACTTGGTTACTCAAGCGATGGAACTCCAGTTATGCTCTCTGAAGTTTGGCCCTCAGAAGACGAATTAGCTCATGAACTTTCAAAAATCACTCCAGACATGTTTAGACAACGCTATGCAGATGCAATGAATGAGCCACGATGGGACTCAATCCCTGCTGATTCAAGTCCGCTATATCCTTGGGATGACGAGTCTACTTACATTAGACTGCCAACCTTCTTTTCTGGTTTGAGTGCACAGCCAGAGCCAATAGCTTCAATCGAACAAGCAAAGGTTTTGTTGAAGTTGGGAGATTCAATTACTACCGATCACATTTCACCAGCATGTTCGTTTCCTAAGAGTGGCCCAGCAGGTCAATGGTTAATTGAGCGAGGCGTTGAGAAACGTAATTTCAACTCGTTTGGCAGTAGGCGTGGGAATCATGAAATTATGATGAGAGGTACATTTGCGAATGTTAGAATTAGAAATCAAATGGCACCCGGTACCGAAGGTGGTTTTGCTCAACATCCTGAAACAGGCGAAATTGTTTCAGTTTTCGATGCTGCTAATGCATATTCTGGAGATAAGGTAGTTCTTGCTGGTTCTCAATACGGCACGGGCTCTTCAAGAGATTGGGCTGCAAAAGGCACTTATCTCTTAGGTGTAAAGGCAGTCATCGCCACTTCTTTTGAGCGAATTCATCGTTCCAATTTGGTTGGAATGGGCGTTTTACCATTGACATTCAAATCTGGAGAATCTCACGAATCATTAGGACTTAGTGGTAATGAATTATACAATATACCGGTTACTGATGATGTTACACCTTTGCAAATGTTGACAGTTTCTGCAACAAGGCCAGATGGTACAATTGTTGAATTTGAAGCTCAGGTTAGACTTGACACACCAGTTGAAGTAGAGTATTATCGAAATGGTGGTATTCTACATACAGTACTTAGACAACTAGCAAAATAAAGCGTCATCTTGAAGATGAGACGGTACGAGGATTTCACATGGCGGAACTCAGCGGGTTTGTTCAATATCGTTTTCGTTCTGACGAAAATGATGCCGACATACTTCTACGGGGTGATGCAGATTGGGTTCGCAGCAAAATTGCAGAAATGGGCCTTGAAGACGTTGGATGGATGATGCCAATTGGACAGGAATCTAGAGCAACTAATACTTCTGGGATAAAAACTACTTCTAAATCCAAAACTGAGATAGAAATCGATGATCAACCATTAGGTGAAAAACCGCTAGACATGGGGCCAGAACCAGACCCTTCAAGAATACCTATAGTTAGAAGGCCAATTGGAGAATTAGACCTTAGCGGTGAATTAAGGGCTCTTGGATTGGATAACTTAACTAAACCAGACCCAATAGAATTAATGGAAATGTTTGCTGAACTGGATGAACCTTTACCAGTACAAGGCACCATGAGTGTAGATCCTATGGCTGAGGCATGGCTTAGGGAATTAATGAATATTGTAGTTCGTGATTATGGATTTACCGCATTAAAAACTAGTGATATCGAAGAAATTGCCAGCAAAAAATTAGGTAACCGTGAAGGGACCGTATTGGAAGTATGGCTAGAATCATTATTTTCTGCTGGAAAGTTAGTCAAAGTTCACGGTGGAGATAATATCGGCTGGGGGCCTTCACCTCGCTGGTTAGCCGGCAAAGTCTGACAATAGATATCAAGATTTAACAAATCTTAATTTCGCTTTACTGTTAAGCATGTGGGTTGTAAAACTGAGGACAAAATTCCAAAGCAATTAAAGTGGT
>JAKUNX010000007.1 GCA_022451835.1 Candidatus Poseidoniaceae archaeon | reverse complement strand
TTCCAAACCTGTTGCGTCACCAACGTGCGCTAGTCTCGGGAATGTGTGACCGCCAAAGTTCCTCTGATTAATGAGATTCTTTTTGGTACGATCGAAAACTGCACCCCATTGCTCTAATTCTCTAACTCTATCCGGCGCCTCTTTAGCATGGTATTCAGCCATTTGCCAATTGGCTAACCACTTACTGCCTTTCATTGTATCATGGAAGTGGACTTTCCAGCCATCTCTTGGATCTGCATTCTGAAGCGCTGCTGCACAGCCACCTTCAGCCATAACAGTGTGAGCCTTTCCTAGTAATGATTTAGTGATAATTGCAGTTTTTGCACCGCTTCGTGCCGCCTCAATCGCAGCACGTAAACCGGCTCCACCTGCACCAATTACGATAACATCGTATTCGTACTTATTGAAATCTTCAGCCATAATTTCACCTCAAAAAAGAATTAGTTTCCAGTCCGCTAGACCAGTCAAATACCCTTCATTTACTGCTAGAACCCATAAATCGCCAATGAAAACAAATGCTAGGGAAGTCCAAAACCAGAACCCATGTGAACGGTTAGTTAGGCTTAATTTGCCAAAAATTTTCCCTCTAATTCTGCTAATCCCCGTAGTCCATCTATCAAGCATACCTCCGGCAAGATGCCTTAGAGCGTGGCAAGAAGTGACATACATTGTCAACAAAAATGCTTCAATAGCCATTACAAAAGTGCCTATTGAGAAACCATATGCTCCACCTTCGAAAGTCAATGTGTGAGTTACGTCCCACCACTTAATAGCAATGATTATCATTGCTGCATACAAGAAGTACCGATGTAAGTTGTTGAGTATGAATATCCTCTTTTCACCTTTGTAACCGAGTTTCTTATTGATGTCTGGTTCATCAACCCAGCATGCTGTTGGGCTGGCGAAGAAAGTTCTGTAGTAAACTCTCCTCATGTAATAACATGTACCTCTAAAGCCAAAAGGGATCCATAATACCAATATAGCCGCATTAACCCATTGAGGGTGATCCCAATCAGATAAACCAAATAATTCCCATTCCAAAACATTGGGCGAAAAAATTGGTGACATTACTGTACTACCATCGAGTTGGTACGAAATTCCTGAATCATGTAAGAATAGTCGCCAAAAAGTGTAAACAAGTGCTAATGTCAGTGCAAAGCCCATAGCCAATGGCTGTGACCACCAATTATCTACTCGATTTGTGCGTCCCAGTCCATTGATTACAGGCAGTTTAATTCCTTCACCCAAAGATTTCACCGCCTCCCCACAATGGGGCGAACAGTCGAAGCCTAACGCGCACAGTCTTTGAGGTTGATTATTACAGGATTACTAAGTTGAAATCATTTCTGCAACATCCCACGCTTCTTGAAGTACAGAAAAATTCGCCCAATAAGACTTTGATTGCCACATTTTTACCCCATCTTGACCAATCAATTGTACGGTTGGAGTTCCAGGGCTGTTAAAACCTTCAATTACAGAAAAATCAGTTTCAATTCCTGTTTCAAAATCAACAATCATATCGGTTTCTTTTGGTAAGACAATCGGCCATGGAGAATAATACGAGTTGTTTTCTTCAAGCCCAAAGACATCCATTACTTGTTCTGCAGATTCGATTTCAGACCAGCGATGAATACTGACAACATTCTCAAAAGAAGCATTGATACTTCCATTGCTGATTGATTCTCGGATCATTTTTGTCCAATCGTGACAACCGGAACATCCAGCTGCAACCCATAGAACAAGAACTGGTTTGTCTTCAAGAGTTTCTTTTAGATTAAATTCTGAACCTCCATCTTCAACTCTATCGAGTGTTTCTGCACTGAATGATAATTGTAAAGGCGGATCGCTAGAAGGTACTTCTTCAACCGAAGCGATACATCCTGAAAGAAGGATGACTAAACTGACCAATATTGAAAGAAATCTATGCTGCATGTCCTTCACCGGAAGCATGACTTTTCTTATTAGAACCGGATTTGTTGACCTTAACCTTAGGCTTATTTACATCAGGGAACCAGTTGCTAACACCATTCCAATCAGGGTCTAATCCTAAATCCGCCAGTAATAATTTACTACTGATTCTAGCACTTTCAAAGATTGTTGGAAGTCCGCTACCTGGATGAGTTCCACCGCCAACTATGTACAGGTTCTTAGCTTCTTCAAACCTGTTGTGAGGTCTTTTCCAAAGCATTTGTCCAAGGTTATGTGCAAGATTGAAAACCGCTCCTCGGTATATGTCTGATGCACCCCAATCATCTGGGGTAACAATCGTTTCAGAAATTATGTGTTCATCAAGGTCATCATAACCTAATTTAGCCATCTGCTTGATAATTATGTCACGATACTCGTCTTTGATATCCTCCCAGTTGATTGACTCATGAGTATTTGGCACAGGGACCAATACGTAAAGCGTTGAGCATCCTTCCGGTGCTAAATCAGGATCTGTTACACAAGCATTTTGAACATATAATGAAGGATCATCCCAAGTAATTTTGTGGTTTGTAATGTCATTCAAATTCTCTTCATATCTTTGAGACGCATAAATTTGGTGGTGAGGTTGATCATCGTAGGTTTTGTCCATGCCCAAGTACAACATGAAAGTTGAACATGAGTAGCCTTTCTTTTCCAACTTTTTGTTAGACCATTTCTTTCTCTTTTCATCAGGCACAAGAGTAGTCATTGCATGAGCAAAATCTGCGTTAACTACGACTTTGTCTGCAAAAATTGTCTCATCCTCAAGTTTAACACCTATTACGGCTTTACCGTCAAAAATCAGCTCTTTGACTGGAGATGATGTTCTGATTTTTGCTCCAAATCTTTGTGCAATCTTAGCAAGTTTTGGCGTGATTGATCCAAGGCCTCCTCTTGCGTGAAAGATTCCATGCTCATACTCTAAGAAGGCAAGAATAGTAAATAGCGATGGAGCATGGAAAGGGCTCATTCCCAAATACTTGGTTTGAAATGACATTGCTAATCTAATTCTTTCATCATCGAAGTTCTTTCTCAAATCGCTGGCGACTGAAGCCCATGGTTTCAAGACCTTGGCAACTCTTAAGGCACGTCTAGTGAACAAATTTGAGGGGCCAGTCCAAGGAGTTTGAAGACAAGCCTTCGACAAATTTAATTTCTTACGATTCTGTTTTACATATTTTTCAAACCCTCGAGCATTTTTATCTCCTGATAACTCTCGGATTCTTTCTGTCATCAAATCAAGATTACTAGTGGCATCAATTTGTCCACCTGCACCAAAAACCAGCCTATATGATGGATCGGTTAGAGGTATCAATTCTAATTCCTCATGAGCATCTAATCCAACTGCTTGAAAAATCTCTTCGATCACTTCTGGAAAATGGAAGAAAGTTGGTCCACGGTCGTAAGTAAAACCATCTTTGTGAACTAGTTTTGTTCGGCCCCCAACTTCGGATTCTTTTTCAATTACTGTTACATCTACACCAGAGTAAGCAAGAAGAATAGCACTCGCTAAGCCTCCCGGGCCTGCTCCAACAATTAGTGCCGTAGGTTTTGTCTTCGCTTGCATGACTGTGATTCAACTAGACTGACATATAAAGAAGAGTTTTTTTCCATATTACAAAACTGAATTATATTTCAGCCCTATGCAGCATTTTTCAAAAACTCATCGACTGCTATTTGAGCAGAGATTAAGGCACCTTCAACGCTACCATGATATGTTTGATCGCCACATAAATTTGCATTACTTGAATTTGTTAAGTTGTCGAAATGTTGACCGGTCAATTCAGGTAATGCCGCTTCGATATGCTGTACGTTGATAGTTTTCCAAGATGATATTTGTTTGGGGAACCATGTTGATAGTTCAGAAATTACTGATTTTTCAACACTTTTACCATCGGTCAGACCATGTTTTTTGGCATCTTCGCCAATTACTGTTACTGTTACCAATGCTTGATTTTCTGGTGCATAACTAGGCTGAATATCAGATGGAACTGCAAGGTGGGAAATCAGTTTATCTTCTGATTTTAAGGCTGAATTAAGCATGATATATTTACTGCTTAAGGGCGATTTAGGTGCTGCAAAGTGTATTGTCCAAACATCTCTTGATGGTTCGTTTTTTGTAGCAAATGCTTTGAAAATAACCTCATAAACGTGATTTTGACCCTCGTGAATTAATTCTATTTCAGATTGTAATGAAACATTAGAATTTAGATTCAATGAAGTATTTTCTAGTCGCTCAAATAATTGTTTTGGACAAGCCGAAATACCTTCTTTGGGCAATACCATATTGCCTCGAGACATATTTTTGAACACAAATCTAAACATACGCGCATCGGTTCTAAGTTCAGATTCAAGGAAGATACCTCCAAACAATGGTGAGAAAAATGATTGAATAAATGACTCGCTGAATCCTCTTGAACTAAGAAATTCAAGAGTTGTTTGGGACTTATGTTTGAATATATCTACATCTTTTATACGACTTAATTTCATTCTTAACAAACCCACTCTCAACAAGTTAAGGGGCGTTGTGAACAAACTAAATACGCTTAAAATTCCCTTCAAAGGTCTTCGAAATGGATCAGCAAATCGCCATACTTTTGGCTTATTTTGGTTCGGTCTAATTATCAATGCTCCTGGTTCAAAAGCTTTACATCCCATTTTTTCATAATCAAAAACTGAACTGGCTAAAGGATAACCGGTTTGCATCACATGAAATCCTCTATCCAATATGAATCCTGATTTTTTTTCACTTGACATTCTACCGCCAATTGTACTGCTTTTTTCATACAAATCTACGGTATATCCATTTTTTTCTAATAATAAACAAGTGTACAGGCCAGAAATTCCCGCACCAACGACGGCTGCTTTCTTGACCATTAAATCACTCAAGCCGTTGTTGCATCTATGCCCAATTTAACTCTAAACTCATTGAGATATGGCCCCATTGATTTGATTAGTAAGGCGTCAGGATGAGTTCTGATAACTAGGCCGTCGAGATACATTAGGGCTCTAATTATTGGGAATGCTTCTTCACCAAACTCAGCATTGGCAAGTTCAACAGCCGCTCTAACTGTTTGCATCATGATTCTAGTAAGACTCTGTTCTCCAACGGGTTTTTTCTCAAAATCCACATAAATTTCATTCATTCGATTGAGATATTTTTGCATCTTCTTTCCAGTTGGCTTTTTGTGTGTCATATCAAGTAGTGACATGAACGCAGAGTGCATTTCTTGACGTGAAAGGTGTTCAAAGAAATTAAACAATGAACGGTTGACAAATGATGGTGCGTGGCAAATTGCACCATTATCAATGAATACAAATCTACCTTCTTTATCAATAATACAATTTCCTGGATGAAGATCACCATGAAACGTCCCGATTCCAAATAGATAAGCACCATGAATGCGAAATAGTTCCAACAATGTAGACCATTCTAATGATTTGTTTTCTATACCTTCTTCAAGTGACATTCCTTCAATAAATTCAGAAACCAAAACATTCTCATTTGACAATTCTGGATAGTAATTAGGAAATCTCAATTTAGGTGTTGGGAATTCATCAGCAATTTCTGCTTGTATTCTTGCTAATTCTTCGGCGCCAGAAATTTCGTTCCTTAAATCAAGTTCTCTAGTTGTATAATCAGCAACGTGATTTAGTAAAGCCATTGGGTTGCCTACCTTTCGAAGTCTGGGGGAAACAATAAGAAAAATTCTCAACCATGACCTCATACGGTCTACTTCTTTTCTAAATTTCACAGCGTTCGCTTGTTTAACAAATTTGATTACTACTTCATCTCCATTGTTCAAAGTTGCACGATGTACTTGGCCAACAGATGCTGCTGCAAGAGGTTTTGAATCAATATTTTTGAAATTATCGAAGAAGTTTGGAATCGCTTTACTCTTGAGGGTTTCTTCCCAATTTTCCGGTGGAATAGAAGCAGCATGCTGATATAATTGTTGTAATTGCTTACACTTTTCTTCTCCCAGTAAATCTGGTCTTAAGGCAAAGATTTGGGCTAACTTTACAGCCATTAAACCTTGATTTTGTATCCAATCTAAATCAGCTGGTTTCTTACGCATGATTTGTCTCATGAACCGGAAGAAGGTCAGCATTCGCATAATTTAAAATGACATACTTGAGTTTATCAATACATGTATATCTCAATCTTCATTTTCTTCAATGAAAATTAGCGTATAGCGCCACATTTCATCTTCACCTTGATCTTCTTCTCGTCTAATTCTAACATTGCTGTCCTCTGGATATCTTGAGCGAAGTGCACCTTCAATAATGCCATCATCTAACTCCCATAGAGGCAAAACTTCTTTTTGATTAATAGGTGGATGAGTTAGATTTACTTTGATATGGAAGAACGGTACAGTATCATATTCTAATTCACCTAATCCGGCATGCTCCCACCAATCCATTAGCTCACTGAGAAACTCAACATGTCCCTCGATATTACGTAAACTAAAAGCGAGTTCGGCCCCAATCCTGTGGCCTACTTGTCTCAGCATTGTCTTTATATCGATACCTAGTTGATGTAGGCTAAACACTGTGCCGTCCTGTAAGGCTGCTCTAGCTTGATTGATTTCATTACTAGATGCTAGGAAAGAATCAGGATTAAACGGAGTATCTTCATCGGGAAGTTCACCACTAAAATCTAAAGCTTCTCTGAACTGCTCGAGGAATGAACCTTCACCGATGGTTAATCTTAATGGATCAACGATTCTTTCTTCAGTGAAGCGTTTCTTAGCACTACTGATGTCAACTGCTCTATTCCAAATGGCCATCATAAATTCATAATGAGATGATGCGAAAACCTCTGAAGAAACTACCAATGCAGCATCTTCCCTGCCTCTTCCAACTGGATTTTGTTCAACGAATAAAAATTGAATAACATCGCTTTGGTCTTTCAATACTCCTAAGGAATTTACTTCGTCAGAATGGCGGATTTCTATTGAATCATGTAACTGATCGAAAAATTTCAGTGTTCTTCTATCCAATTGAGCCAAGACCTTGACAATAACTCCGCGTTCCGCTGCAGAATTAATTTCGTCGACCGAAGGCGATCTGCATAGGTGCAATATTCCATATCTACCGAGAAATAAAATCAACTGACCTTCAGCTTCGTTTGCCAATTCGCCAATTCTTTTTTGAATATGTTCTCGGCCTTTCAAAACTGCGAATTTAGCACTTGAGTCTTCGTTAGAGTTGTCGGATTCAAGAGCATCATCCGAGGCACCTGACATAATGTTTTCAAATGCTTTTGTGGTTCTATCAATACGTGATTTTTGGTCTTTAATTAATTTCTTGAATAACACTGGGAGAGATGAGCAGGAGAATCTCATTGGCCTATCTGCGGTGACGTTAACAAGGCCGATTTGAGTTAATCTTGAAAGTGAATTGTAGGCATCAAGACGATTGGTTCCAAGTTTTTTGGCCAAATCACTAGCTTTCAACTCTTTAGAGGAAGAAAGCAAGACCAGTGAGCGAGCCTCTCTATCAGTTAATCCAGCTTCTTCGAATAATTCTGCCCAATCCACCTAATCACCTTCCGGATAATTTACTGAGCGTATTCAGTATTTTAGCAACATGTCTTCGAGGTCTAAATAACCAATCATAGCAATAATGAATTGTTCTATCTGGACCAATTAGGAATGAGGATTTGCCTGGAAATTTACCTAAGAAAACTGGAACACCATACGCATTAGAAACTTCTCTGTCAGAGTCACTTAATAATGGAAATGGCAAATCTAATTCTTCTTTGAAGCGTCGGTGATCTTCTACTGAATCTTCACTGATACCAATTATTTCTACAGGTGGAGTAAGCGATTGAAATAGATCGTATTGTTCTTTAAAATTTAAACAGCCACGCTTGCAGGTAGGAGAGCCATCTTTAGCATAGAAGAATAATACCTTCCACTTGTCATCGTAATCTGCAAGAGAAACGCTTTCTCCAGTACTTGAATCTAGAGTAAAATTAGGTGCGGTTTGGCCTATCAATTCTTTTGTCATCATTCCACCTCAAGCGTGTGTAGAGTTATTCATTAAAAACAAATGGGAGTATGTGCCCCATTCTTTTAGCCTTTGTGAGAAGATAACCTTCATTGTGAGAACCTATTCCTTCGATGTGCTCGATACGATTTTCAATACTAATACCGTTTTCAACCATGCCTTTAATTTTAAGTGGATTGTTGGTCATTAATCTAATTTTAGTCACTCCAATAGATTTGAGCATATCGGCACAGAAACTGTAATCTCTAGCATCTGGAGGATGATTTAGCATTAAGTTAGCGTCAAGTGTGTCGAATCCCTGATCTTGTAATGCATAAGCTTTGATTTTTTCATGCAAACCTATTCCTCTACCTTCTTGTCTAAGATACATAATAGCGCCGCAACCCTCTTCTTGGATTCTTTTCATAGATGCTTTTAACTGAGGTCCACAATCACATTTTAGAGAGGTAAATGCGTCGCCGGTGAGACATTCTGAATGAATCCTAATCAATGGCACTCTGGTAGAATCTTCTAGACCTACTGAAAGTATTGAATGTTCTAAACCTTTTTCGTCAACCATTACCCTAATACGGAAATTACCATATTCGGTTGGTAGAAATGCTTCAGCTTCAATATTCATTGGGTCAATGGTTTCACTATTCATGCTTGCCGTTCAACACTCGAACTTATAATGTAATGTTTATTTTCTACATGAACTTAAACATCGCTTTATAATCTCTAGAGAAAAATTGTATCGCATGGGTAGCGTTCGCTGTGATTTAGGAGTTGCAGCAGTTGTTACAAAGAATTCCAAGGTTTTGCTGGTAAAAGAGGCTTCTGGAAGATATTCTGGACATTGGGGTTTGCCCAAAGGCTATGTTGATGAAGGCGAATTACCTCGAGATGCTGCTTTAAGAGAGTTGCGAGAGGAGTGTTCAGTAGATGGAGTTGTTACAGGAATATACGCAGTTAGGGAAAACCTAACTGATATAGGTCCAGCAATATTTATTGCTTACAGTGTAGATTTATCACCTGATCAAATTCCTAAAGCAGCCAGTGAAATCGCTGAGGTGAAATTCGTCAGTCAAGAAGATTTTGGCTCGTTAAAATGGGTTAGTGAAGCGATGAAATCAATTGCTTCAAATGCTCTTAGTCAAATTCCATTCTCGACCACAGATTATTCCAAACAACGAGGCTTTCCCTATCTGCTTCATCAAAACAAGGAGGCGGTTCTGTGAATTCAAACATCTCAGACAGGGTCCGATTGGTCAATGACAAACCAGTCAATGAAGAAGGAGAGTTTGTGCTTTATTGGATGATTGCCACAAGACGCTATAACTACAATGCTTCATTGCAATTTGCTGCGGATTTAGCTACCCAGTACAATGTTCCACTGTTGGTAATTGAGGAGATTTCAACCAGCCATAGGTTTGCAAACGATCGAATTACAACCTTCATGATACAAGGAATGGTAGAGAATATCTCTACCTTCAAGGACAATAATGTTAGGTATGTTCCCTGGGTTGAAACACCATTAAGTGGCCCAATAGGTCTGCTGAAACAAATTTCAAAACGCGCCACAGTTGTAGTCAGCGATGATTTCCCTACATACTATCCTCGCCGAGCAATTGATGCAGCAAGTAAATCAGTTCCTGCTCAAATGTATGTTGTTGATTCAAACGGATTGATACCAATGTCTTGGGCAGAATCTGCTCACACTACCGCTCATGGATTTAGGAGATGGATTCATGCCAATTTCACAAGATGCCCTGAAACATGGCCGCTTAGAAATCCTATACCAAATAATTCTGATCTGATGATGGATGATGAACTATTTTCTTCGATAATTGAAGAGTGTCGCGTCAAATTACCTCCGTTTGAATGGCTGTGGCGTTGTTCAGAAGGTGGCTCAGTTGGTCAAAAAGCACTTTCTGCCATAGATATCGACCATGATGTAGAGCCTGTGAGAGCCGCTAAAGGTGGTCGAACTACTGCAAAGCGGAAACTTTCTACTTTCTTAGCAAATAATCTTGATAGATACCATCTTGATCGCAATAGTGTAGAAAATCCTGCAGTAAGTGGTTTATCGCCTTGGCTACATTTTGGCCACATCTCATCCATAGAAATTGTTGAGCAAATCCTTAACCAAAATAACTGGGATCCTGAACACATAGACATGTCTAGAAAAGGTGCTCGAGAAGGTTGGTGGGGCTTACAAAAGGGCGTCGAAAGTTTCCTAGATCAAATTATTACTTGGCGAGAACTAGGTTTTAACAACGCATATAATAATGAAAATCACAATAAATTTGAATCTATTCCAGAATGGGCAAAGAAAACTTTGGCAGAACACTCTGATGATGAGAGATTATTGTATACTTTTGAACAAATTAAGAATGCCGAAACCCATGATGAAATTTGGAATGCTGCTCAAAATCAGTTATTAAAGACCGGAATAATTCACAATTACCTCCGAATGTTGTGGGGTAAGAGAATTCTTGAATGGGCTTCGACACCAGAAGAAGCAGTAAAATGGATGATTGAGCTAAACGATAAATATGCTTTAGATGGTAGAGACCCTAATTCATACACAGGTATTTTCTGGGTAGTCGGCAGACACGATAGGGCATGGGGACCTGAGCGTGCCATATTTGGTAAAATCAGGTATATGTCCTCAGAGAATACTAGGAAAAAAATGAACCTCAAACCATATCTTCAGCAATTTAGGAGTCTGTAATATGAGCATCGTATTTGAGCACAAAACTATTGTTGAAAATAGTATTGAAGATGCATTTGCCTGGCATGAAAGAAAAGGAGCGTTTAGAAGATTAATGCCTCCTTGGGAACTTGCAGAAGAAGTTCGCGCTGATGACAATTTAGAAGAAGGAGCCCAGCGTATCTTTAGATTCCCAATGGGTCCGATAAAAATGAGTTGGGTAGCCCAGCATACCGGTTATAATCCACCACATTCCTTTGAAGATATAATGCTCAAAGGACCATTCAAATCATGGCATCATACTCACAATTTCGAGACAACTCCTGAAGGAAAAGTCATAATTCACGATACAGTCAGATACAAATTGCCATTGGGTTTTCTAGGTAATATTGTTGCTGGAAGGATGATAAAAAAAAGACTTCATAGAATGTTTACTGCAAGAGAAATTAGACTGGAACGTGACCTAAAAAGGCACGCTGAATTTAATCACTTGAAAAGGAAAAGAATACTTGTAGCTGGCTCATCTGGCCTTATTGGTAGACAATTGGTTGCATTCTTAGATACCGGTGGGCACGATGTGTGGCGCTTGGTTAGAAGAGATGCAAAGGTCGGTGAAAAAGAACTTTCATGGTCGCCAAAAAATGGCACAATAAATCCAGATGATTTAGAAGGATTTGATTCGATAATTCATCTTGGAGGTGCGGGTATTGGTGACAAGAGGTGGTCAAAAAAGCGTATCAAACTGATCGAAGAGAGTAGGACTAGAAGTACTTCTCTTCTTGCTAAAACCATTGCCAAACTCACCAATAAACCCGAGTCATTTATTGTCTCTAGTGCTGTTGGATGGTATGGTGAAAGAGGTGATGAAGTACTAGATGAATCATCTGATGCGGGTCAAGGATTCCTACCAACTACTTGTGCTAAATGGGAAGAATCTTGCCAAGCAGCAAGAGATGCAGGTGTTAGAACTGTTAATCTTAGAACAGGTATTGTTCTTGATGCAACAGGTGGTGCTCTTGGAAAAATGCTATTGCCAGCAAAATTAGGAGCTGGTGGGCCGATTGGTCGAGGCAAACAATGGTACAGTTGGATATCCATGGATGACCAAATATATGCAACAAATCACCTGATGATGACAGAAAATTGCGAGGGCGTGTTCAATTTGGCTGCACCTAATCCTGTTAGACAAAAGAAATTCGCTAAAGTACTTGGCAAGGTTTTACGGAGACCGGCATTCATACCTACTCCTCCCTTTGGAATTTGGATTTTATTCGGGAAAATGGGGGTTGCTCTGACTACTGAAAGTACTAGGGTAGTTCCTAGTCGGCTAATTGAATCTGGATATCGATTCGAACATGAAGAATTGGAACCTGCTCTAAGAGACTGCCTTGGAATTTGGAAAAATTAAAACTTAAGCCTTGGCTTTCTGATTATTCCTAATGCAAATTGCAACTTGCGATAAAAACTCATAGTAAGCCTTCGAGTAAATACATCTCCGTTCCGCTTCATTGCTTCTTCAAGAATAGCATCATATGCTGCACACATTAGCGATGGAGAATATCTAGAATCTTTGTCAATTAATGACAAAAGCCCTACCGCATTCTTTCTGTGAGCCATCACATGATCTAAATAGTGGCGCATGAATTCTTGCCAGCCGGCTGAAGATGACAGTTTCGCAGATTTTAGATCCTCTTTAGAAATACCAAATTTAGCTAGTTCTTCTGTTGGCAAATACACTCTGTTTCTACTCATATCTTCTTGAATATCTCTTAACACGTTGACCATTTGAAGATAAATACCCATCTCGACAGCATGCCTTCTAGCATTAGGATCGTTGTAGCCATATATTTCCACAAGGCATAAGCCTACTGTTGAAGCAACACGGTAGCAGTAACGCCTCAAATCCTCAAACCTCTCATAATTAGCACAGTATAAATCGTCTTCCATACCTGAAATCAATTCTCTCAAATGATCTAGTTCTAAGGAATATTTCTTAACTACATCTGCTAAAGCAATGAATATAGAATCATTAGTAGATTCTCCGGCTTCAATTTTATCCAAATTGATTCTATACCATAACAATGAACGGAGTTTTAAAAGATGATTTAAGTCATCATTCAACGGTTCAGATTGTTTGTCAATAGATAATTGAATGCTACGGTTTTTTGCTTGTTCATCAAGGTGTGATAAGTTCTGTTCTGGCAGCCAATCGCCATCAACAATATCATCAACTCTACGACAAAAAGCATACAGTGCATTAACCGCTTTGCGTTTGTGGCTAGGCAGATGTCTAAACGACCTAAAGAATGAACTTGATGCATTTCTAGCTATTACTTCACAGTCTAGGTATGCGTTTTCCAATCGGTCGGCATTGGTAGGTTTTTCTTGGCCGAGTTGAAAAATTGATACCATAAAACCACCTATGTCGAAGACTGAAGTAACTTAAGGTACTGCTATTGATATATCAAGTATAGTATGATTCCAAAATAAATTTTTCACCAATCAAGCTAATTGTGTCCAGTCAACCTCGGCTTCAACCATCTCAATTTCATCAACATCCATCTGAGCGAGTTGGAGTTTACCTGATAATTCATCATTGACTGCATGCCAGTAAGAATATGCTTCAATAACCCATATTCCTGACTCACGTGTACCATTACCAGAACCCTTAACGCCACCAAATGGCAAGTGAGCCTCTGCTCCAGTAGTACTGTTGTTAATGCCTGTCATGCCGGCCTTAATGCCAGTTTTATACCTGTATGCTTCCAAACGATCATTGGTGTAAATGGCTGAAGAAAGTCCGTAAGGACTTGCATTAGCAAGATGCAGTGCGTGATCAAAATCATTAGCTTTTACTACAGTAACCGCAGGGCCAAATATCTCTTCATGGAAACATTGCATGTCTTCAGTTACGTCTACGAAAACATGAGGCCACATGAACACACCTTCACTCGCATCGCCCATGAAATTATCCGGAGCATTATCTGCAGTTATGACTCCCTGGCCCCAAATTTGCTTTGCACCACTTGCCTTAGCCATTTCAATTCCAGATAAGAAATCCTTGCCGTATTTTTCTGACAACATTGGCCCGTAAAGAACATCTTTGTGAACCGAAGAATTGCCAATGCTAGTAGACTTTACTTTGGCCATGAATTTGTCCATGAAATCATCATAAACATCCTTGTGAATTATCAAATTTCCAAGACTGGTACATCGCTGTCCTGCAGTTCCAAATGCTCCCCAATAAGCACCCTCAACAGCGTTGTTGATGTCTGCTGAAGGCATAACTACGAGTGGATTTTTGCCGCCTAATTCAAGTGAACATGACACGAGGTTCCGGCCGCAAACTTCACCAATCATCTTACCGACTTCAGTTGAACCAGTGAATGAGATTTTGTTGACCAATCCCTCATCAACTGCATCGACTAAATATTGTCCTGCACCACTGCCCTTGCCATGTATTAGATTGATTACGCCATCTGGAAGACCTGCTTCATACATAATTCTCGCCAATGCAAACGAAAGTAATGGTGCATCTTGAGGGCTCTTCCAAACACAAGTATTACCGCACATTATCGCTGGAATCATCTTCCAAAATGGAACTGCTGAAGGGAAGTTACAAGCGTTAATTATACCACAAACCCCGAGCGGTCTTCGATATGTGAATAACTCTTTATCAGGAAGTTCTGAATTTACTGTTTGACCGTATAATCTGCGTCCCTCAGATTGGAAAAATAAGCATGTGTCTATCGCTTCTTGGATCTCACCGCCAGATTCTTTCAGGGTCTTACCAATTTCACGAGTCTCTAAGGCCACTAAAGCATCTTTATGCTCCATAAGTAGTCGCCCCATATTACCAATAATCTGTCCCCGAGTTGGCGCTGGAGTTGCTGCCCATGAAGGAAATGCCTTGTGTGCCGCATGAAGTGCATCTCTAACATCATCTCTTGTTGATAGAGGGAATTCGCCTAAGCAATCAGCAAGCATTGCTGGATTTTGTGAAGTGAATGTCGCGCCATCACTAGCTAAAGTCAATTCACCATTGATGATATTGTAGCCGCGAACTGCTGGCTTTCCATTAGGGTTTTCTTGAGCAATAAATTCCAATCCGGTTTCTAAAACGTGAACCATGTCACGCCCACTAAAGTCCGACTATTGAATATAATGGTTCAAATTTATCAAAAAAAGTGTATGGAAATAACTCATGGAGGGTTTAAATGACATGGACAATAGAGCACTATGCTTCGAGTTGAGGCTGTAAGTATTACAAACCATTAGCATCACCGAGGTAGAGGAGCGATTATTATGTCAGGACAAAATGAAGCCATATCACTCACTGTGGAAAAATCAATTCCTTCAGATGTAGGGCACGGCAGAGCCCGAATATCTGGCGATTCTGGATTGGACTTGAAACCTGGAGATATAGTTCTAATCAAGGGTGAAAAGCGTTCTACTGCTGCGATATATTGGCGTAGCAGACCTGAAGATAACAAAATGGCCATCATTAGAATCGATGGTATCATTAGAAAAAATGCGGGAGTCAGCTTAAGGGACAAAGTTACCGTATCAAAAGTTGAGGCTGAAGAATGTAAGAAATTGATCATTTCTCCAGTTATGGCAAATAAACAAAAAGTCAAGTTCGGGCCTGGTATTGAGGGCTTTGCTCGTCGTGGATTGCAAAACAGACCTGTAGTTCAGGGAGATAGAATTTTTATTCCAGGTATGACATTGTTTGCTGAAGCACTACCATTCGCAGTCGTACAAACTACCCCTAAGGGAGTTGTAAAAGTAACTAACGATACTGACATTATAATCAAAGATGAAGCAATTGATGATGATGACATCGGACAATCTGAAGGAATAACTTACGAAGATGTCGGTGGTATTGGACAACAGTTACAGAAAGTTAGAGAAATGATTGAGTTACCACTTAAACATCCTGAACTATTCAGAAGATTGGGTATTGACCCACCAAAAGGAGTTCTGCTACATGGTCCACCCGGCACTGGAAAAACCATGATCGCCAAAGCGGTTGCAACTGAAACAAATGCACATTTCAAGAGTATCAATGGGCCAGAGATCATCAGCAAGTATTATGGAGAATCTGAAAAGCAACTGCGTGAAATCTTTGATGATGCAAGTGATAATGCACCAGCCATTGTTTTCATCGATGAAATTGATTCGATTTGTCCAAAGCGAGAAGATGTAAGTGGTGAAGTAGAGCGCAGAGTTGTTGCTCAAATGCTTACTCTTATGGATGGTATGCAAGGTCGAGATAATGTCGTCGTAATCGGAGCTACCAACCGTCGTGATGCACTTGATCCAGCACTTAGGAGACCTGGAAGATTTGATCGAGAAATCGAAATTGGTGTACCTGATCGTGATGGAAGAAGCGAGATAATGGATGTTCACACTCGACAAATGCCAATGTCTGAAGACTTCGATATTACTTGGATTCTTGACAACACCTACGGCTTTGTTGGTGCAGATTTAGCCGCACTTGTCAGAGAGGCTGCAATGAAAGCACTACGTAGATATCTACCTGAAATTGACCTCGAAGAAGATACTATTCCTCCTGAAGTATTGGAAAAGATGGAAGTCTGTATGGACGACTTTCACCAAGCGATCAAAGATATTGAACCATCTGCACTTAGAGAAATTTATGTTGAAGTCCCCGAAGTCACCTGGGATGAAATTGGTGGCTTAGAAGATGTCAAGAGTAGACTCAAAGAATCTGTAGAATGGCCGTTAACTAAACCTGAGTTGTTCGAACACTTTGGAATTAAACCACCACGAGGCATCGTTATGTTTGGAGCCCCTGGAACTGGAAAAACTCTTCTTGCCAAAGCGATTGCTAATGAAGCACAAGCGAATTTTATCAGTATCAAAGGGCCTGAAATGATTTCAAAATGGGTTGGAGAATCTGAGCGAGCTATAAGAGAAATTTTCAAGAAGGCCAAGCAATCTTCCCCGTCGATAATATTCCTTGACGAATTTGAGTCTATTGCAAATATGCGGTCTTCCAATTCAAGCGAGGGTAGTGATGTTTCAAATCGAGTAGTAAATCAACTATTAGCAAGTATGGACGGAGTTGAATCAATTGATGGAGTAATCGTTGTGGCTGCAACAAATAGACCTGAAATGATTGATCCTGCTCTTCTTCGAAGCGGAAGATTCGAGCGAGTTTTGCATGTTCCACCACCGGATGTTGGGGCAAGAGAAGCAATTTTCAACATACACTGTCAAGGAATGCCATTGTCTAAATTCTCAATTAAGGATATTCTGAAAGGTTTGGATGGGTTTACCGGTGCAGATATTGAAGCGGTATGTCGAGAAGCTGCACTTATCTGTATGAGAGCAGATAAGAAGAAAGTCACGAAAAGTCACTTTGAAGAAGCAATTGGTAGAGTAAGGCCAACTGTAACTCCTGAAATGTTAGAATATTATCAAAAGATGGAAACTAGATTAACTTCAGGAATGTCAAATATCAAACGAACCAAGGATTTCAGTCATGGAATAGAAACAATGTGAGGATTTTATCATGGCGGTTTTTGCAAAGGAAGTCATGGGTCTAGATGTTGTTGACTCGCACAATGAGAAATTAGGAGAAGTCACAGATTTAGTGATAGACAAATTATCCGGTTCAATAACTCAAATTGTTGTTAATCTTGAGGCCAATCTCGAGCCATCAATGCTACCATGGAATTATCGTGATGGAAGGATGAATATTCCCATTGATGATGTGTCAAGAATTTCCAATCGAATACATCTTAGGAAATGATGTTTCAATGAGCATTTAATCCTCAAGTATAGACAACATTCTAAACTGATGTGCTGGCGTGTAGTGTCGGAAATACGCTCTAGTTGGTGTGCTTATGGTTGAATGGCGCGAAATAAATTACCGAAGAATCGGCTTACAAGCCGCTTTTTGGTCGGTTATGTTCGTGCTATTGATAATGATCTTGAGCAATTTTGTCAACTTATCTAACACCAACCAGTTATCTGCTTATGATGATGATTGGAATGATATGTCAGCGTTTAGACAAGACATCAAAGATATGGGTATTGAAACTAGATCTCTAGTTAGTAGCCCATTATTGCTTGCAGATATCGAAGATCCCCGCAATACGACATACATTGTCGCTGGTGTTGAACGTGATACGCTTTCTCTGCCACAATTTGATGAAGATGGTTTCATTACCATTGCATCAGAAGATGGGTATTCTCCTTCTGAAATAGATGCAATTGTTGAATTTGTTGACAATGGTGGTACGGCTATTATCCTAGAGGATTACGGCTTCGCTGGAACAATAGCTGAAGCATTTGGAGTTAGATATAGTGGTTATCAGTTATTTGATACCACATACGCAACTGAATTGAACTACAATTATATCTGGATGTGTGTTCAAGAAACTCCTTGCAGCATGAATGGAAGTCAAATTGATTCTGAAACATTGTCAACCCATGAACGATGGGCAGATACTTCTTCTGCATTGAGTGCACACCCTTGTGCTTTGGTTGATGGTCAGGCAATGACACAAGAGGAATCTGGTGTTTGCAGCCACCATTGCAAAGATGGTGAAATTTCTTACAATGGCACCTATCGCGTTCTGCTAAACAACATTACTGCTTTAGAATTAATACCGAATAATAAGAACCCGCTTCCTGAATTAGCAATTAGGGCTGTGACAAGTAATGAAGCAAGCGTTGATGTCAATGGTGACGGTGAAATTTGGGTTAGTAGTGAACAAAATGAAGAAACTCCTGACTTGTATGGTAAATTCAACCTAAGTGTTGAAGCATGTGCAAAGTCAACTTGTAATCCGGATGATGGTGGAAGAGTGTTCTTTGTTGCCGACGGTTCGCCTCTAATCAATGCAATCTACGATTATTCAGGCTTTGCTGAAGGACTATATGGAGAGACTGATACTGAAATCCCAGCCAATGACAATCGAAAATGGGCATTGGATATTATTGCAGAAGCAATGATGACTAGTCTCGAAGATGAAGGACTTGAACCTGCGGAAAATTCAATGGTAATCTTTGATGAATCAAGACATCCACAAAATGCAGTGCTGGCTGATTCTTACAACACAATTTACTTCCTTTTGGTATATTTTACCGGCGAAGGTTTGGCAATGCTGGTATTGTTCCTAATTCTCTTCATTTCATTTGAGGCAGTATTGATTCGTAAGAAAGACCCCGATAATTGGCGCCACGTATTCTCAATAATTTACTACGGATTTGGTGATGCAAACCGTTATCCATATTATTCCAAAGTTGAAAAGATTAGGCAAGTGTTCCTATCCAAAGTTCGCAATCAGAATGGTTTGACAAGAGAAGAATTTCATGCTATGTCTGCAAGAGAACTAGTCGCCTTAATCAACGATCCAACCTTGGCAAAGTTCGCCATTGAACCTGGAAAATATTCACTTGAACAAACCGTTTCGATAGTAAAACGTGTCAAAGCATGGGGTAGGAGGTGATACTATGTGGACAAGAAAGGCTGCATTTACTTTTACTGGTGGTATTGCTCTCATCTTGATTGGGATGATGATTGCAAATAACCAAATGATGATTCTTGGTCTTGCTCTCATCGCTTTCATCGTTGTCAATTCATGGATCTCTGGCCATGGTGATGTCGAAGTTCAAAGAACTCTCTCAGCAGATAACCTGTACAAAGGTGATGATTTGTATGTTGAACTACTTATTACCAATCGCTCAAACAGGAAGACACAGTTACTCGAAGTCTATGACAATATTCCGCATGAAATGAAGTTACGCAGTGGACTTAATCAAATGCGATTGAACCTAAGCCCGGGTGAAAGTGCACGTATCCGATATGTACTTCGCTGCCCACTTAGAGGTCATTATTCGATTGGGCCTGTTTCACTGCGCTCAAGAAATACCTTCAATCTTGGAGTTGAGGAAATGTTTGTCGACCATCATAGTGACATTGTTATTTTCCCACAAATCAAAGAGGTCGAAGAGGCATTCCTTAGATCACGTACACCTAAGATGTACACAGGTGCTACGACCCTTAGAACACCTGGACAAGGTTCCGAATTCTATTCGCTTAGAGAATACGTTTCGGGCGACCCATTCAAGAATATAAATTGGAAAGCTTATGCCAGAACTGGTGAATTAATGGTTAATGAAAAATGTCGAGATGCGGTTACTGACTTGTATTTGTTAATTGATTCAAGAGATATTTCAAGAATAGGTACTGTATTAAAGAATCCACTAGAGATGAGTACGGTCTCTGCAGCAAGCCTTGCTGCATTTTTCCTCAAGAGAAGAGATTCAGTTGCGCTTGGAATCTATGGTGAAAAATTATCTTACCTACCACCAGATACCGGAGACAAGCAGTATTTCAAAATCCTTAGTGCACTTGCTGGAGTTACTGCTCAAGGGGAGATGCCATTGCAAGCAGTAACCAACTCACTAAGTGGAAGATTCAGCAGGGGTAGTCCAGTATTTGTCATATCTTCATGTGAAGGTGATGGAACCGTACCAGCTGCGGTTCGAGACTTAGTAGGGCGTGGTCACGAAGTAACTGTTCTTTCTCCATCAAGTATTGACTTCGAAAGATTGGTCAGCAGAATTCCAAGAATGTCTTATGAGGTTTTGAAATTAGAACGTCAGAACAGACTTACCACATTAGCAGGATCTGGTGCTCAAGTAATTGATTGGATGCCTGACATGGATTTATCACAAGCATTGATGCAAGTTAGGGGGTATTAGATTGGCTGATGATGTTCAAGTTCAAAGTGATGTAACAATCATGGATAGTGTTAGCGCTAGAACTCTACATCTCAAGACGCTACGAAGACAATGGCAAATTATTACACTACAAATTATTGCAACTGCAGCCTTAGTTGGTATGTATCTAGAAGTTGTGTCAACATATGTAGTAGGCTCTATTGACCACACAATGCTATTTGCGTCTATTGAATCACTAATCGGTGATGATCTACCATTAGGTGATTGGTTTACTGGTCAAGGTAGAACTGGTCTTGCACGATTTTTTGTCCCATTAGCAATAGGTTTGGTAGTTGGGGGAATGATGGCATTAATTGCATATCAAACTCCTAAAACGCAACAGAGAATCAAATTAGGCTTCATAATTGGACTAATCTCGCTACTTGTTGGTAGATTATTACTCGGTTGGTTAACCGGAATGCTATTCTCTTTTGATTTGAGACTACCTGATGATGGTGAATTACAGACTTTAGAGTGGCCATTACTGATGATAATGTCGCTACTAATCATGTTCGTTTACTTGCTACCAATAATAATGGGCTCAAGAGGAATATGGGGCTTATCAAGAAAATCTATTGCTTGGGCTATTGGCTTTACTCTGTTATTTTTGGGTATTCATGCTATCCTAACATTCCCACTAATCAAAGCACAACTTGGCGATTATGGTGGCGCTCTTGCTACACTTGAATCTCAAATATCTCAACCAACTATCGGCTTTTTCGGTATAGATTTAGTTACCAATGAACAATTTGATTTGATACTGATCGCAGTTCTAATATTAGTATTCCAAGAATCTGCATTTGGAGTAATCAAGTATCTTGAATATGCTTTCAGATTGCCTGAATCATGCAAGAGAGACCCCGAATACGTGACTCAAATGGATAATATGCTAAACACACACCTAGTTCACACATTTGGCTTCCTTGGGCTAACTGGTCTTGCCACTATGGTTGCATTAGGATTCCATAGTGTTCTATTGAGTTTGGTAAGTGATACCACAGGAAGCCAATGGGCAGGTCAAGTTTCAGAATCAATCGAATTATCGCTAACTTATGGATTAGTAATTTCAGCAGTGATGTTCCTCTCTATTATGGCACTATTTAGATTCTTAATTCCATGGCAGAGAATTTGGGGGTTCACTTATTCTTTAAGAACTAAAAATTCTGATGCCCCAACAAAGAATACTAATGAAAAGGAATTTGTTGATTTCCAAATTTAGTCTCGATTAATCGCTTGAATGACTCGTCCAATCATTTCTGCACTAAACAATAGTATGAATGGAAATAAACACCAAGTACTGATTACAGAGATTATTCCATCACCAGTTCTATCTCTTACTTCTTCAAATCCTAAAATAAATACTGCAACAATAATTACAAACACAATTCGTTCTAAGAATATTGGATACTTTCTACCAATTATCTCCTCTCGTCCTAAGAGGGTTGTAGCCTGATTATCGGTCATTAGACCCACACCTAAATATCAAGTTCAGAAAGTTTTGATTCTAAATCTACTAAAGCATCATCTGAAACCTTAGATGGTTCACTGCGGTGCTCCCATGATGCATCTATTCGAGCTAATTCAGCATCTAATTCAGCTCTTTCGTCATCATCACTAATCGGTTGTAATTCAGCAATTTCCACTTCTTCTTCATCTTCATGGTCATCATCGCTAGGTAATTCCAATACTTCCCAACCATCTTCATCGACTTCAACCACTTGAGGTTCATCCTGTTCAACCAAATCCCCAGAGATGTTGGATTCCATGTGTTTGACCATCTCTTCATCAACTGGAGTCTTTTGTGCAGGATCGATAACTTCTCGTTCATAAGGCAACAAGCCATCTCTCTGGAAGTCCCACAACAGTCCGGTTGGAGAACCGCCTGCCAAACCAGAAGCATCGATTTGAGTAATCAATTCCTCAAGAACACGTGCGGTTTCTTCGAGGGCAATTGCTTCACCAGCATCTCTTTGATCAGATTCTAAGTATATATCATCTAGAGCATTTTGTATTAGCTTTCTTGTTGATTGAGCAATATGTGGCAATGATTCTGGTCGATTACAATTAGACATCAAAGTCTCAACTTCATGTGGTGGAGCACCTAATCGAGTTAGTTGTTCAAGGACATTTCTCAACCTTCTAAGCATAGTTATTGAATGTTCATAATCCTCGAGTAACCTTTCCAAATCAATTACTAAATGACCGACTGTTTCTCCCAATTGGTGTTCAAGTCTCTGTTGAACAGACCAACGAGAAAGGCCTCTTACCGCACCAGCAGTTTGTGGAACTTGACGCTCTAATAATTCCATGACTTCGCTTGAAAGTAAATAACGTGGTGTTGCAGCAACATGATCAACCGTCTTTTGAATTACTTGTAAAGCACGCTCTACCGCTCTGTCTAATAGTGTGACCGAGTATCCAAGACTGCGTGACCTCTCCAAACGCTCCAACACTGGAGCAAGACCTTCGAATGTTGATGCATCATCCAATAAGGCTTGAGCAAGAGGTTCTTCGGCAAGCCTAGCTCTAATTCGTTCTGCCTCATTAATGTCGGTTAATGCTTCTTCATGAGCTTCAGCCAATGCTTCTGCTTTTTCTAATAAAATCGATAACTCTCCTTCAGCATGACCACGCTTTGCACCTAAGTCACCTAACTCTCGCAAAAGATTTCTGCGCTCTTCCATCAGTTGACGCATTTCACCCTGGATATGGGCAAATCTCGCTTCATCAGTACTTAGGCGTAATCTTTCATCTTCTGCCCGCCTCCGTGCCACCTTGGCTTCAGATTCAAGAATCTCAAGTTCCGTTTTGCTCTTATTGACCCGCTCTTCTTCTTTCATAGCCTCTGCTTGGGCTCTTGCGTGACGTTCTCGGGTTGCTGCAACTTGTTCTTGCAAAACCCTCAATCTTCTTTCATCGTCTTCTGTTTGTTGACGTATGGTAGATAATTTCTCACTCGCATCGTTTAAATCAGCATTTAGGCCTGCTTCCTTGAGTGCCATTTCCTCGATTGATTGTCTTAATTTCTCACTGGATTCTGTTTCACCCAAAGCTTTAGCCAATTCAGTAGCTCTAACGCTGACTTGGTGCTCTAATTCGTTAACTCGCTTAACCAATTTTTCCGCTCTTGATTCTGCATCTTCACTGCGGTTTCTAGCTTCGGCTAATTGAACCTGCATTGAATTAATTTCTGAATTGACATTCTCGACGCTCTCCATTTGTATATTGCGAGTTTCAACTGCTTCTCTAGTTTTTATCTCAGCGGCCTTTCTTGAAGTTTCTGATTCAGATAATTTATTTGATAGATGGGTTTTTTCTTTTTCTAACTCATCTATACGGATCTCTGCTGATTCAAGTCTGCGTCTTAGTCCTGCATCAATACCTGGTACTGGTGCAACCTCAATCTTGTCAAGACCTTTAGCAACGGCGTCGGTAATTTGAGAGAATTTGGCTTTTGAACGAGCGATTCGTAAATTTTCCATACCAATTTCAAATCCGATTAAATTGTTCAAACGATGAGTTAGGTTTGCTCTACGGCTTTCAGAGCGAGTTCTAACCGTGACCAATAAATCCTTGAAGTATGATAATGAAAAATCATGGACTGTACCAGATTCCTTTGAAAGGATTGTTCCTGCTGGCAATCTGTGTAGGCGAATTACTCGCTTTGCTTCGGTTAAACCAAGAACTGCCTCTTCAAACGATTCTGCACTTGGCGCAAAAATACCAACTGGAACTCCTCTAGACAATAATAAACTCACAGCCTTAGATGATTTTCCGGCTTGAATATGTCCTGTAACTTCTTCTTCAAGGGCATCTGTAAGCATGGATAACACAGCATCTGCGCCACCTTTTCCTTCTCTTAGAATAAAGCCATCAGGTAATGGTTCACTAGTACCTGCAGCCTCAGTAATCTCTCCCTCCAAGGCGGCGACTGCAGCGTTAACCAGCCTTGTATGATTGGCATTTGACTCAGTCCAAACGGCTATGGCAATTTCTCCTGTATGAGCGAGTAGTAATGCTCCATCCCCTGTATGCAATGTCCAATGCCCGCTATCTGGAAAACCTAATCCTTTAGCGACTTTTTCTCTACCGACAATGGTTTCTCCAACTTCTTTAGCCAATTGTTCCCCATCGGTTGGTAGTTCTCCCGCTGAGTCAATTAACATTCCAGAATCTACCGCAATAGCTCCTCTAACTGTGACATTCTCAACCAATTTTGCTAATACAACTGAAAGATCTCGAGATAATAATCGTTCTACTGTATCGCCTCTTGCTAATAATCCTTGAGCATCTGCTGGATGTTCAAATGCTTCAGGAACCACTTCTGCAATAGCGCCCAATCCGACCATTGAATAACTCTCAGCCTCAAATCGACACATTCCCGCTGCTTCGAGTTCAAACAATCTAGCCTTAGCCTCTGCTCCACCAAGAAGAATCGATGCTTTCTCACTCTCAGCCAAATATCCGACAACACGACCTGCTCTAACGATTCTATGGCCGGCTGGAGTTTTTCGCTTGCCAATCCATGTGCTTATCACTCCATGAGTAAATGGCTGAATCACGCCTTCAGAGACGTCTATTTCTTCTTCTACGGTTATGCCTTTTGGTAAATCAAACATAATATCACATCTGTGGGGTTGTCGCAATTATCCTGCGATTACGATCTAAAGCATGCCGCCATCTTGCTAGCCGGCCTCCTTGACCAGAGAGGACTACGATTCGGCCTGGGCGGGCAATGTCAATCATCATCCTCTCCTTACCCTCGCACCAAACCTCATACAACTCTCCAAGTTCAAGTGCAGAACAAAGTTCAGCAGCCATATTCGTAGCCTCAATAGCAGCATCGACTGGAGGGGTTTTACCCTCATCACCAACACAAGCAAGTAAGGTGCCACGCTCGTCAAGTAGCATTGCTTGTTCAACACCTTCTGTCTTGGTAAGACTTGCCAGAACACGTTGTAACATAGTCGCTCAAAATGCTTGTCAGCGTTGTAGGCTTCAAGAAGTTTTGCGTTTTTTCCCCCCTACGGGGGGATTTAGTGAGTAAAATCAAATTTCCAACTGGGTATCAATAAAATTTCTCGCGGAAAAAGACCTCGACAACTATTTCCGCGTCAGTAAACACTCATAAAAATCAGATAAAACAAACATGATTTACAAAATAATTTTCCAATTAGAAATTTAATTTTTCAATTGATAAATTATAGTATATTCTGAGCCGAAGCATTGAGGTTTTTTAAGCGATTAACTCAAACGAGAGTAGTTTCACGGTAATTCATGGCAGACAGCAAAGTAGGTCTCGAGATTCCCTCTTGTGACGTATGTGGCAAACCTGCAGTGATTGAACAGGCCTACTCTGGCAGAATTTTATGTGGTCACCATCTTGCCAAATCAATTAGAAAGAAAGTCGCCAAAGAGTTGCGTAAACAATTAGTTTTGAAAAAAGGGCAACATAACACAATTTTTGTCGCTATATCTGGAGGTAAAGACTCCGCAGCTTTACTTGAATTACTAGTAGACATAATCGGCGTGAGACCTGATGTAACTATCATTGCTGGAACGGTTGATGAAGGCATTGAAGGATACAGGCCTCCTTCATTGCAATGCGCAATCGATCTTTGTGAACGCTTGGGTGTTGAATTTGTTACAGTATCTTACAAAGAACTTGGTTTTGAAGAAATGGACACGGTATCTAAACTCATTCCTGGAATGACTGAAAAGAACCCTGGTGCACCAAGTATGCCTTGTTCATATTGTGGAGTCTTTAGAAGACAAGGAATCAATCACTTAGCAAAGAAAGTCAACGCAGACGTAATGGCTCTTGGCCACAACCTAGACGATATGGCTCAAACCGTGCTGATGAATATGTCAAATGGAGACTTGGAAAGAACCTTGAGGCTTGCACCTCATACCAATACTCCAATCGATGGTATGCCACCAAGAATTGTACCGCTGAGATGGATTCCAGAACAAGAAATTCACCTATATGCAGTACATAAAAATCTTCCAATTCATCACGAAGAGTGCCCCCATGCACGTGGTGCACTTAGATGGCGGCACAGAGAAATGGTTGCCACAATGGAAGCTGATGTACCTGGAACTCGACACGGATTACTTCGTATGGCTGACAATGTCAAGGAGTTGCGAGATCAAATCCTAGAACTTGGTGGACAAGAATCTAGGCCAAATCCACCAAAAGAATGTCCAGAATGTTCATCCATGACGTCTAACAATCAATGCAAAGCATGTGAAATGCGAGATATGGTCAAAAACGAGTTAACAAACTATAGTTCATTCTTGGCCAACTAATTTGTAATCATCAGATAACGGTGTAGCGCCTGTTTCCATGGATACTATCTTGCCGTCTTTGAATCTAATGAAAGACAATACTGCTTCTGATGTAGAACCGTTAGCAAAGTGAACAACTGAATGTGCTACTCCAACTTCATCATTCTCAAACAAAATTCTATCGTTTTCAGAGGTAGGTCTACCGTCTCCACCGGCAAATCCGAGAATATCAGACTTACCCATTGTAACTCCACCAACATGTGGATTAAACACAAATTCATCATGGATTACCTCTGCTAATGCTTCGACATCTCCGTTTTTCCAAGCCTCGTTATATGCTGTTATAATTGACATAATTTGCCCAAAGTTTCCTTGTCTTTAAACTACTCGCATATAGAAAAATGATAAGGTACCGACTTAACCACAGTTTAGAGGTGATTTGAGGATGATTGGTGTATCTGACGTTGAAAGTGCACAGCAAGCATGGGGATCAGGTATTGTGGCAATCGCTTCAGCACACAGCACTGGTGGAGATTATGTTGGCATAGCCAGTAACCATGTCAACAGCTTATATGCATACCAAATTGGTCCAGTATTATTCAAGCCTACCTTAGCAGCAATAGATCAGTTTAGACCAACTTTTGATACTGCACTATCTTATTTTGTTGCATCCAATAATGCTTGCCCAGAAGATAAAGGCTTTGCAATCAAGGGTTGGAAAGATGTTCGATTTGAAAATACTGACGTTATTGTCGATGGAAATACTGCGCTGGCAATGGGGAATTATTTCTTCACTAGCCCCGAAGGAGATGAAGTCAAAGTTGAGTATACATTTGGCTATATCCAAGATGATGATGGTAATCTAAGAATCCAACTCCATCACTCATCTATGCCAGCAAATGTTGGCTGATATTCAATATAAATCACAGTGACTAATTCATTTTGTTATGTTTTGAAATTTCTTAGAATGGCCTAATTTATGAACCATTGATGTCTAGTCTATGTCGGGGAGTCTTGAACGCTGTTTGAAAATCCATCAAAGAAACTTTGCAAGCATTGCGGATGAAATTATTTCGATAAATATCGGTCTGAGAGGGGATTAGAATGTCGACCAACATCAATAAACCTCTATCGAAGACTCAACTTAATGAACGTGTTTCTTTCGGAGTCGCCCTATTAAGTCAACAAATTTGGTGCTGGGGTAGAGACATTCTTCGAGCGCAGGGGAATTGGTTGATTGAACAAGGATTTGAAGTCATAAAAGCACCTGAAGAACTAGAAAGAGCGAAAAATATCTATTCGCTAAAAATATCTAAAGAACAACACATAATGCTGCGTGGTTTTGGAATAATTTTCACAGATAATCGTTATGGCAGCATATTTGTTCCAAGGTATGAATTTTTGCCGAAATATGCAGCGTCTTCAAAATTGAATACTTTACCTTGGAGTACTGATTATTTACCAGAATTCGCCCCACCAAAAGAAATCGAAAAACAATATTGCTCAATAATGTTAGTTCAACTTATCGATTGGATCATTACTTACGAACAGAATCTCATTACGAATTTAGGTATTGATTTTCGAAATACCATAGTAGAGGAATGGAATAATGGGAAAAGGCAAATTATTGCTTCGGATAATATCATTTCAGAATGGGAAAAACTTCGCAATGATGTCGAAGAGATGATGCAGCTATGATGGTACGAATACAAGGGGACCGATGCAAACAGAAGGCATAAGTAGGGAACCTGCTCAGAATTGTATTTAATCCGCCATTATGGTAGATAACCCAATGCTCAATGCGTTGACCCGATTGATAACTAGAATGATTCTTTCTCTTCCCGACAGCTGGCTTATCAAAATGTCAGGTCGGCCCCAAATGACTGCCTCTGGCGGCAGGGTATTCGATCCTGCTGGCCAATTCGTTGCTGTTACTGCCATCAAGCAGGGTATCTTTGCTCTTGACGATACCAAAACCATCCCAGAATTGAGAGAGATTTGGCGTAAGCAGATGAAGCCCTTTGAGAAACCAGCGCTTCGGGGCGTTAGCCGACAAGATCGTACCGTTGAAGTCGATGGCGGTTCCATTACTGTTGCTGAATTTACTCTCAAGGACTTCCAGCCCGGTGG
>JAKUNX010000069.1 GCA_022451835.1 Candidatus Poseidoniaceae archaeon | reverse complement strand
GGCGGGGGTTCGGCTGCAATTCATTGTACGAGAGCCGGTCTTAGCACAGTAGTTGTAGAAGCAGACCCCTCTGTGGGAGTTCCAGTTCATTGTGGCGAATGTCTATCTGAAATGGCAGTCCAAAATCTAGATTTAGATATACCAGATCATGTTAAAGCGCTTGATGTAAAAGGAATCAGAGTAATATTCCCAGATGGGACAGAGAAACTCCTTACTGAACCTGGTTACGTGTTAGAAAAGCACTTGTTTGAACAATGGTTGATGGATGAAGCTAATCAATTAGGCTCGACGCTACATTTAGGTCACAAAGTAACTTCTATGGAGAGAGTTTACAATAGCAAAAATCAATTTTCCAATTGGAAAATTGAAGGAAAGGGCGATAATTTCCCAATTTACTGTAAGGCAGTGATCGATGCTTCAGGAGTTGCCGGCGCATCATCAAAATTGCTCGATATGGGTACAGAAGTTGAAGTAATTGCTGGGTTCCAATATGAAATGACCGATGTCGAGAATGATGGCTACCTCGACTTTTATTTGTGGCCTCAATACTCTCCTCATGGGTATGTTTGGATGATTCCAAAGCAGGGCGAAAGGGCTAATGTTGGTCTGGTAACCACCGATAAAAAAGGTGCAATAAAATATCTTGACAAGTTTATCGAGGATACATATTTGGATGGTAAACCAATCGTCAATCCTCAGTGGCGTGATAAATCGGTAAAAGTTAGACCATTTGGTGGAACTATACCAATTTCAGGACCTAGAGAAGTGACCGTCCAGGATGGAGTAATACTGGTTGGGGATGCTGCAGGATTTACTTCTCCATTGTTTGAAGGCGGTTCACATTTGGCTCTTTGGTCTGGCCGTGAGGCTGCGAATGTCATAGCAAAAGCCATCGCATCCAATGATTTATCCCAGCAATCTTTGATGGCTTATGAGCGAGCTTGGAAGAAGAAATTCCCACCTTATCATAAAATTCTCAAAGGTAAAACTGCACTCTATGACTTAACCGATGAGGAAATGTCGATTATGGCGCGATGCTTACCAAATGAATTAGGTAATATGTCGCCATTACAAAAGGTTGGCATTGGAGTAAAAATCCTTGTACGCAAACCGGTCTTGTTGACTAAGAAAGTCATTTCAGTTTTACTTTCATTTGGCTATAGTAGAGCAAAGCATTTCGGCTGGTAAAATACCAAAAATACAGGTTATTAAGGGAGATAAATCCTTCAAGAATTGGGAGTAGCGTAGTCTATGTGGGAGGCGACACTATGGTTAGCGTGCCTTGCTGCAATAGTATTGATGGTTAGACCGTCAATGCATGAAAAATCAAAATCTGCTGCTTTAGCCCTACATTTGTCCCTTATATTGCCATTTTTTGCCTTGGTTAGTAGATTCATTGTAAATGATACTTCGATACAATATGTAGCGGCTTTTGGAGGGGAATCGTTACCTTTCAAGTATCGCTTTGCCGCAACATGGGCTGCTCGTGAGGGGCCTATTCTGATGTGGGTAGTTTGGCTAACTCTTTTGGCCTGGATTTGGCGTAAACCAATGATTGGTAAATCTACAGAATCAACAATTTCAAGAGATTTTAGACAGCGGATCATTTATGGTTTTTCGTTAACATTGTTACTGATTGCTATTGTCCTAAACCCCTTCAAAAAAACACCAGAGTTCTATTTCGGAGCAGGATTAAATGAATTATTACAAACAGATTTGATGGTAATTCACCCACCAATAATATTCCTTGCTTACTCATTTTGCATCTTTATTACTGCAATTTCTCTTTCTGCAATTTTCACTGATGATGCTGCTGGTATTGATGATAGAATCCTCGCTCTTGCTAGGCCAGGAATTTTAGTAACAACATTAGGAATAGGTCTTGGAGGGCTTTGGGCATACTTAATTCTCGATTGGGGTGGCTATTGGGCTTGGGATCCTGTTGAAACAGGCTCATTTTTGCCATGGTTGGCCTTAGTTGCCATTTCGCATTTAAGAACAAGACCTGGCAAAGTTAGTGATAAAGGATGGATTGGGGCTGGATTAGTAGTTGGGGCTCTTGCTTTATTTGCCACGCTTGTAACTAGAGCAGGAGGCGTATGGGCATCTTCGGTTCATACCTTCGTAACCTCAGATAGTGGGACAGCACCTTCAGATGCCTTTTCCCGAATGATGTTGTTGAAAAGCGATGCAGTTGCAGGTGTCGAAATTATGACTTACTTAATGTTCATATTGCTATTAATTGGTTCTTGGTTGATGCTTAACCGCCGCTCACATCATGGCGTTCAATCATCTAATTCTGCAGTTATGTTTCTCATTCCAACAATTGGAGCTGCTTTAGCAATATTATTTGGAGCAGATTTGTATCACTGGATTCCAGATTTGATGATTATTAGTCTATTAATTTGTTTTATTGGCATTGATAAAATCTCTAATCCAAAAATTTCTGTTGAATCTGAAGGATGGACTTATTATTCTAGCAAGTTGCCGTCAATTGTTTTGTTACCAGTGCTTCTCTATTTGCTTATTCCACAGGTATTCTTCGTATTATTGTTTATCATTTTCTTTACACCAATGTATTATTCAAATAATGCAGCAAGTGAATGGATTTGGGCTAGTCTAGGAATAATGCTTGCATTAGCAGGGGCTTGGTCTGGTATGATCGACGTAATAATTGCCGCAGTAGTAATCTTAATTTTCCTTGCTCCATTTTTGTCAGAGGATGATGAGCCAAATTCAACAGTAGATTGGTTTACAAAAAGCAGATTGAAGCGTATTGCCTTATGGTCTTCAGTTATGGTTGTCAGCCTATATCTTGTGTTGACATTAGTAATTTTACTTGAAAGCATAGATTCAGTCAATTTCGATGCTCATGAATTGTATGGGGCGCCATTTTTATTCGGATTTGGTGCAGCAATGCTGATTTATACCCGCAGAAAATCAAATCCTCAAATTACCGTATATACATTGGTTACAGTTTTACTATTTTCTTTGATTATGGCAATATTCTATTCCGATACATTGGGTGCTGATTCATCTACCGCACTTTCACAATATATTGATCGAGGTTTTGTAGCTTGGCTCTCATTTCCGATGCTACTAATTGTTGTAGGTCCTCTTATTTTCGAGATTAAAGATCAGATAAACAAATCAAGTAAAACGGCGTTTTGGACTAGAATACCGGTAAATGCTCATATTGTCCATTTAGGCCTTGTACTGTTACTCCTTGGTCATATTACTACAACTGTATTAGTGGATAGAGGGGACGCAAGTCATCGAATTACTTTAGTTAAAGATGAAATAATTATCGACGGCGATTATGGATTTGAATTTAATGAACTGATTGCTACTGAAGATGACTTACAGGTTGGTGATGGTTTTGTCGGTGTGAAGATAACGGTATATGATTACCAAGACGGTGAATTCGATGAAATAGGAGTTGTTGAACCTGGTATGCTAAGGTTTGACAAGACTGGAACTGCACGTTCAGAAGTAGACGTATTGACGCGTTGGTCAGGCGACATGGTCTTCATTTTTGATGGCACACAAGCTCAAGGCCTAATGCAGCAAACCTCCTCAAACGGCCTTGACTCAATAAATCTAGTTCGAGTAACGGTATATGATTTACCAGGTTCGCATTTAGTATGGATTGGCTGGTCATTAATGATGCTCGGTATGTTGGGTGTAACATTCAGTGGAATTTCTAAAAACAAGCAACTGGCCTCTAGAACAGTCAAATTGGCCGAGCAAGAATAATGTTTTTTTTAACCGAGATATTATGAAGGGGAGGTCAGTCGGGCGAATGTCCCTAAAGGAGGATATATCATGGAAGATGGAGCAATAATTCATGTCGATTACGACTTATTCAGCGGAGAAACTGGTGACTTGATTGAAACTACAAGAGAGGAAATTGCCAAAGAGCATGAAATGCATCAAGAAGGTAGAAGCTATTCTCCAATGGTATGCGTAGTTGGAAATGGTAACCTTATCGCTGGTTTCGAGTCTGCATTAAAAGAGGCTAAGGTTGGCAAAGAAGTTGAAGTTGAAATAGCGCCAGTTGATGCTTATGGGGAAAAAGATCCTTCTCTAGTTGAAACAATTAGTATTGACAAGTTGCGTAGAGCAGTTCAAGATCCTAATTCATTGTATCTCGGTGCACCAGTAAGCATCAATGGTAGACAAGGATATTTGTCTTATTTGGCAGCTGGCCGAGCTAGAATCGATTACAATCACCCAATGGCCGGTAAGACTCTGAAGTATGTATTCACTGTAATCAAGGAAGTTAAGGGTAAGGAAGACAAGGTTCTTGGATTGTTAGAATCAAATTCAGGACATTCTGGCTTTGAAGTATCTTTCAAAGGTGATGACTTATCGATAGTTTTGCCACAAGCAATGCTGTTTGATACTAATGCTGCAATGCTAAAGTTCCGCTTGGTTACTATGATTAGAGACGCTGTCGAATGTGGTAAGGTTTCTTTTGTTGAAGTCCACGAACCAAGAGTCATTCCTGACCAAGATGATGACGAAGGAGATGATGGAGAAGACCTATCTAAACTTTCAGTCAGTGACTTGAAAGAGCGTTTGAAGGCCAAGGGTCTACCTGTCAGCGGCAAGAAAGCCGATTTAATCGCAAGATTACAAGACGGCGAAGAAGAGTAATTTGATACCTTATTCTAACCTAATATTCATCAATTATCGGTTGTAGTGTTTCAATATGGTGACCGCAGCAGAAATTGAGGCACTGTTTGAAGATGATGAGAAATCTCTTCATCCAAGTATATTTTCACCTTTGGAAAAAGTAGCAATATGGATTGCTGTAGCAGTTTTTACCATCGTATCATTCGGGTTAATTTTTGCTAATGATTTCTTTTGGACTGACGGTTTGAAACCAATAGTTTGGGACCCAATTGTCAAAGACGCTGGAACGGCTGGTGATGCTGGATATTCTCCTGAAAACACGGCATTATATGCTACAACTGTATTGATGTGTGTAGTTATTTTGCAGGCAATATTTAGGAAAATGGACTTACCTGTTGATGATAGAATGATGTTTGCATTAATCTCATGGGTAGTACTTGCTCCAGTGTTAAGGGTGTTGGAAGATGCAGATTTTTTCAATTCTGATTTAGATTGGTTGTTAATTTCTCCAATTATTCACATTCACCTTGCACTTTGGCTTGTATTTACCGCATTTATCTCACATCAATTGGCTAGTAAATGGGACGATTCAGCCGAAGATGATGATCGAGAAAAGAGTCGCACAGTACTATTTATTGTTCTGGGATTACTGCTGTTTTTACACTGGAGTTTATTGTATCAGCCAAGTTATTCTTCTCATCCAGATATGGAAATGTTTTGGGTGATTTTGAGTTTCCCAATCGCATTGTATTGTTTGTTTTGGATTCTAATTCGTACCGCTGATTGGCCTGCCTTAACCAGAGGTTTGATTGCTTTTGGAAGTGCAACTTCTGTAATGGGTGTATTTCATTGGTTCCAATTCATTGCTTCACCTTGGCAACAAGAAAGTGGTCGAGTTGTTGATTCACAACCTTTGTGGCCTGCATTGATTGTTTTAGGCATTCCAGCTCTAGTTTGCTACTACCTCTACCGCTACGGCAAAGATGATGCAAGACACATGAAAATGACAGACTATGAGCCGGGAATTCTGCCAAATGATATCACTCTAAAATCATGGGAAGAAGCCGGCGACAAGGTGGCAAAACATCCTGTTGAGCAATTATCTCGTAAGGCATTATTGGCTAACCCAATGGTCTTAGCAATGGTATTTGGTCAATTATGTGATGGTGTTGCAACAATGGTAGGGGTCGATCTATTCGGTTATGGTGAGAAACATCCTGTTAGCGATGCAGTGATACAGTTTGGTATAGGAATCGCCGATTCTATGGGTATTGAACCATTGATGGATTCCGCTAATCCTCCTGGCGCATGGCTATTTGCTGTCGTCAAAGCCTGTTTAGTCGCGGCTATTGTTTGGTTATTTGTTGAGATGCGAGTCGAAAGACGCCAAATTCATATGCGGATGCTAATCGTTCTCGCTGTACTAATTGTAGGATTGGCACCTGGTTTGAGAGATATTGGCAGACTGACCCTTGATGTGTGACACCCTACTTGAATCGTTAAATGTCGAGTCCTCTTGCCCTGTTATGAGGGGTACTATGGATAGATTGCCAACACGGGTAAATCGAGCAGATTCAGAGTATCAAATGCGAAAGGAGCACAATGCTTCGTTAATATCAACTCTCCGAGAACGTTTGGATGTAGCATCAAATGGAGGTGGAGAGAAATATGTTAGTAGGCATCGTGGTCGAGGTAAATTGCTTCCAAGAGAGAGAATAGAACGCATTATCGACCCAGGAACTGCCTTTCTCGAACTCTCACCTCTTGCCGCTTTTGGCTTGTATGACGGCAGAGCACACAGTGCTGGAATAGTTACGGGTGTTGGGATGGTGCATGGAAGAGAGTGTCTATTTGTCGCCAATGATGCAACAGTCAAAGGTGGCTCATATTATCCAATGACGGTAAAGAAGCATATTCGAGCTCAAACAGTTGCTCATGAAAACCATCTGCCATGTATCTACTTGGTCGATTCAGGCGGAGCATTCTTACCAATGCAGGATGAAGTATTTCCTGACATAACGCATTTTGGAAGAATTTTTAGAAATCAAGCAAGAATGTCAGGAGATGGAATCGCTCAAATCGCTGCTGTAATGGGTTCATGTACTGCGGGAGGCGCTTATGTTCCCGCCATGTCGGATGAATCAATCATTGTCAAAGGCAATGGCACAATATTTCTTGCTGGCCCTCCTCTTGTCAAAGCAGCAACAGGAGAGGTAGTTACTGCTGAAGAATTAGGGGGGGCGGATGTACACACTGCCCAATCAGGAGTTGCAGATCACTTTGCAGAGGATGAAGCAGAAGCACTTAGGTTGGTGCGGAATATAGTTGAGAATCTTGGTCCAAGAGAATTAGCTCCTGCAGCAGGGGAAATACCAGAAGAACCTACTCATGATGTTGAAGACTTGCTTGGTTTAATCCCTGTAGACAATCGTACTCCTGTTGATATCAAGGAAATTATTGCTAGAATTGTTGATGGTTCAAGATTTCATGAATTCAAAGCAAGATATGGCACTACGCTAATTTGTGGTTTTGCTCACATCCATGGCCATAAGGTTGGCATTGTTGCCAACAATGGTATTTTGTTTTCTGAATCATCAATGAAGGGCGCTCATTTCGTAGAATTGTGTGGCCAGCGCGGTATTCCTTTGGTATTTTTACAAAATATTACTGGGTTTATGGTTGGTAAAGCATACGAGGCCGGAGGTATTGCCAAAGATGGCGCTAAGTTAGTTACTGCAGTGTCATGCGTCAATGTGCCAAAGTTCACTGTAATTATTGGTGGTTCACATGGTGCTGGAAATTACGGAATGTGCGGTAGAGCATACGATCCTCGGTTCTTGTTCATGTGGCCAAATAGCCGGATTTCTGTCATGGGTGGGCCTCAAGCAGCAGATGTTCTAACTACTGTTAAGCAAGATCAGCGTGCTAGAGAAGGCCTTCCACCAATGCAAGGTGACGAATTGGAACAATTCAGACAACCGATACTTGACAAGTATGAGACAGAAGGTAGCCCTTACTATTCTACTGCAAGATTGTGGGATGATGGAATAATTGATCCAAGAGATACCCGTGATGTACTTGGGTTGTGTTTAGCCGCAGCGAGAAATGCACCATTGCCAGATGACAGATTTGGCGTATTTAGGATGTGATTTCTCAATTGAAAATTTAAATTTACAATTGGAGTTTTATTTATGGAAAAAATGGAATCTTTACCTAGCACAGAACTGGTATCTGTATCAATCGATGGACCAATTTGCTATATCACATTGAATCGAGCAGACAAATACAACGCAATGAATGTACAAATGATTACTGAGTTATGTGAATTGTTTGAATGGACTGCATTGCGAAGCGTAGGAAAAACTGGTGAATTAACTGATGAATCCGGCTCCCCTTACCTACGTGTGATTGTTTTGAGTGGCTCTGGTAAGCATTTTTGCGCTGGAGCCGACATTAACATGATGCGAGATGCAGGAGCCAATACTCCAGAGGAAAACCGAAGAGATTCCGAGAGGTTAGATAGACTATTCAACGGCCTATGGTCTCATCCATGTTTTACTATTGGCTCAATAACCGGAGTTGCACTTGGCGGTGGAGCTGGATTGATAGCCTGCCTCGATCATGTAATCGCTTCAGAAAATGTAAAAATAGCACTTTCGGAAGGCAAATTAGGTATTCTTCCAGCAGTGATTGGTCCTTACGTTTACCGTCGTTTAGGCTCTGCTTGTTTCCGAAGATTGGCCATGCAAGCCAGTAGAATCGATGCTGAGGAAGCATTGCGAACTGGTTTCATTGAACAAGTTGTAGAATCAAAAGAGGCTATGGATGAAGCAGTTGACAAACTTGTATCTGAAGTTATGACAACGGGGCCTTGTGCAGTTACTTTGGCAAAAGAGTTGACATTAGACTTTGATAGATGGACTGGTACAGATGAAGAATTACGTGAATACACATTGGACTTTACCAGCAGAATGCGTGGTTCAAAAGAAGGACAGGAAGGGCTTTCTTCATTTTTAGAAAAGCGTGACGCTAACTGGAAATCTTGAATGGTGATTTAATGATAAACACAGTGCTAGTTGCCAATCGTGGTGAGATAGCCTGTAGGATTCTTAGAGCCTGTACCGAGGCTGGATTAGAGTCAATTGCAATCTATGCAGACAATGATGCAGGCTCTATGTTCACTGAATTAGCGACAGTTGCAATTCCACTTGAAGGAGAAACAATAGCTGAAACATATCTCAACCAAGAGCAAATCCTTGCGATAGCTGCATCACATGGCGCTGATGCTATACACCCAGGTTTTGGATTCTTATCAGAACGTGCAGATTTTGCAGAAGCAGTAATCAATGCAGGAATTAATTGGATTGGGCCATCGCCTAGAGCAATCGAGATGATGGGTGATAAAATGACTGCAAGAATGACTATGAAAGCGGCTGGAGTACCGGTCATACCAGGTGAAGAAATCGAATCTGAAGATGAGACTACCATGATTTCTGATATAGTTGAAGCCAGTCACAGAGTTGGCTATCCATTACTACTCAAAGCATCATCAGGTGGTGGTGGCAAGGGGATGAGAAAAGTTGAGGAGCCAGCCAACCTTGAAGATGCAATCAAAGGTGCTCGCAGAGAAGCTATAGCGGCGTTTGGTGATGGAAGAGTATATGTTGAGAGGCTACTAACGGGCTCTAAGCATGTAGAGATTCAGGTGTTTGCAGATAAACATGGTCGAACCATCCATCTTGGTGAGCGAGAATGT
>JAKUNX010000068.1 GCA_022451835.1 Candidatus Poseidoniaceae archaeon | reverse complement strand
AGAGCTGAATCCAATACGCCAATCGCTTTACCATTGCCGATAATTCCAATTTTATCTGATGGGAAAATTCTCACTAATGGCAAAGAGTCATCGAAATTAGTCGAATCTCAACCATTCATTGTTGAAAGCAATCCTAGAAAAATTGACTTTTTGTCAATAAACCTCTCAAATATTTCTCATTCAACCGATGCTTTGAGTGAAGGTGGTGGAGTTGTTATCCACATGATGAATTTGCCTAGTATGAGTGCTGAAGAATTGGATGGTATGTTGGTTGCAATTAGGTCACTTCTTGGCTCTGAAAAACCATTTGGATTTTCTGATGGTGTTGGCAGGATTGAAACGCTTCACAAAACATCTGCATACCATAATTGTGATCTAACAATATGTGTGATTGAAGATGAAACTGGCACTTCTGAATCTGCAAGTTTAGTACTTGTTGGAAGAAGTAGTAAAGCTAATCTTGAAAATAGTTACACTGATTCTGGAATTGCAATTGGATTTTCAGCAAACGCAGAGGATTTAGCAAAACTTCGTGCTTCGGGGCTAAAGTTTGTCTGTTGCTCTACACCATCTGAAGATTACAATCAAATTTCTATTTGGTTGAATGATATACAAAATCAACTGTCACAAATTTTACAAAGATTAGGGCTTGAATCAATTGACTCGCTTAGCAGGCAAAATTTGAGAGCGCTGGACTATGAAACTGCTGCTGTCAGTGGTTTAAGGCTATCAGGTTACGAAAGACCACTCCCCCACTGGTTTGCAAGGTAGGTGCTATAATGCCAACAATATCAGTAGAACAAAAGTTAATTGAAAAATTACTCAAAACGCATGGTCATGACCATGATATTTCGAACTTAGCAGAACAATTACCATTACTGGGAACAGATATAGACAGATGTGATGATGAGATTCTAGATATTGAAATATTCCCTAATCGACCAGACCTTTTGTCTGGGGAAACTCTTTCCCGAGCCATTAGGAACTTTATTCATCTTCAAACATCTAATCCTGATTTAGAGATAAAACAAGGCAAAGTAGCCATGGTTGTAGATTCTGAATTAGAGCAAATTAGACCAATTATTCTTGGTGCTGTAGTAAGAGACGTAGACCTAGCTAAGCTAGATATTTCTTCTGATGATTTTATAAAATCACTAATGGATCACCAAGAAAAATTACACTTTGCATTAGGAAGAGGTAGGAAAAGAGCATCCATTGGCGTTCATGATTTATCTAAAATCGCTCCACCATTTACCGTAAAGGCTGTTAGTGGAGACACAAAATTTACTCCTTTGGCAATGACTGAACCGATGACTATCCATGAAATTTTACAACAGCACCCTAAAGGCGTTGATTACGCACACTTGGTAGAAGGTTTTGAGAAATTTCCAATTATTGTTGATAACAATGACAATGTTTTATCATTCCCACCAATAATCAATGGCGATCATACAACCGTAACATCAACTACTAAGGATTTCTTTATCGATGTAACTGGTTGGGACTTCCGCTCTTGTGAAGCATCATTGATGCTAATTGCCATACAATTGCAAGAACTTGGTGGCACCATAGAATCAGTTGAAGTAACCAACTGTCATGGCATTACACAACATTATCCTGATGGAAGTTCAGTTAAACACGATTTACCAATTAAAATGCTAAATGGATTGCTTGGTAGTGAACTTAATGATGAGGCAATAACTAATGCAATTAATCGTATGGGTGGGAAATTTGTCTGCCGTAATGAAGATTCAATAACTATCAAAATGCCAAGATGGAGATTTGACATATTACATCCTGTTGATTTAGTTGAAGACATAGCAATCGGTCATGGCTACGAAGATCTGGGTGAAGACATACCACGTTCTCCAATGACTGCAAAGCCACGAGATGACGCAAATTTATTACGTCGAGTTAGGGATTCCATGCAAGGGTTAGGTATGATGCAAATACAATCCCTTACGTTGTCAAATGATGATGACCAATTTAATTTAGTTAGGTTAAACAATGTTGGGGAAGTAACCAGAATAACCAATCCAATTACAATAGACCATACTCTACTTCGCCAATATCTATTGCCAGGACTACTAAGATTACTCTCAACAAATAGACATCATGACCTTCCTCAGAGTGTTTATGAAGTTGGAACAGTAGTTAGGGGGCACAAAAACTCATCTCGATTAGCATTTCTAATCGCCGAACGTAGCGGTGGTTTTGCTGCGATTAGAGGGAGAATTCAAGCTTTTTTACGCGACTTAGGCGCTACTGAATACGAGATTTCACCATTACCTGCAAATGAAGGACCATACCTTGCTGGAAGAGCTGCAAAAGTAGTAGTAAATGGTAATCACATTGGATGTTTTGGTGAGATAGATCCCAATGTTGCCGAACTATTTGAATTAAAGGTTCCACTGAATGGTGCAGAATTTTCTCTCCAAGAAATCGCTAAATCAATTCCTGACCCTGTTTAATTACACAAAACATAGCATTGTTTGAAATGCTACTTATCATGCAAGCATCATGCGCAGATTAGTTGTAATTGCCTTACTACTAATTTGTTCCATCTCACCAATCATTGGCAATACTAGTGCTGACACTAATTCTGCCAATGACAATTTAGAGATAGTCGCCAGCGGCAATCACATTATTCATCGAGGAGAAACTATTGAAGCTTCAATAACTGTTAGAAATGTTGGTGATGAGACTACAATTATTGATTTTTCATATTACTTGCCAGAAAATATTTCAATTTCAAATCTACCAAATCAGTTTACATTAAATCCGAATCAAGTTAGAATGTTTAAATTCTATTACACTTGTGACGACTATGCACCATATTATTCTGTGATTAGTTTTGTCAATATAACATCAGATAGTGAAACAGGAAAAGTTTACTCGAACCTTTTTACCCTAATCATTTCAAAAGATTCTGACTTACAGTTTGGGGTTGATGATGATTCAGAATTTATTGTAGACCCTGGATTAAGAACAAACTTAGCCGTTAATATGACTAATCATGGAATGTATACTGATGATGTTAGTTTCTCAATTTCTACGAATTCCAATTGGCAATGGGGGTGGATTATGGATGATGTACAAAATGGCATAGCAATGGAATCTTTCCAAAGTGGCGAGTTGAAATTTATTAGAATGTGGATTGAAATTCCCCCAGTCATTGATTCAAATCCATTATATTTATCTGGGCCAAAATTTTCACTTACTGCAACTTCTGGATTAGACTTAGTTGAGGTGACTTGGAGTTTTGACTTACTGATGACGGGGTTCCGAAATGTGTCTCTATCTAGTCATGGTGATGATTTACTACTCGACCCAGATTCCAACAATAGGATACCTGTCACGATAAGGAATTCAGGCAATGTGGAAAACTTAATGTCATTAGATTTACAAATTATTGATGATAATGGAAATATTATTGATGATTTCCCAATTTCTGATCGAATAGAATATGATGGTTGGATAGTTGCTATTTTTGGTGGCTATGAAGAAGAACTACTCATGCCAACTAGTACTAGAACTTTTGAAGTTGGTTTTCAATCACCGAACATTAATTCAGGCGAAATTAATGTTAGAGTTAAAATTACACCCAATGGAGCATTATCTAGAGCCATTAGTGTTGATTTGACATCGCAAATAGTTTGGGATCGAACTTTTGAAACAGAATTATTATCGCAAGATTGTACACTATTGCCCGGAGAAAGTTGTATACCTGAGTTTAGAATATTTAATGATGGAAATTATCAAGACCAATTTACCATAAGTGCAATACAAATTCCTGACTTTGTTTCTTTAGAGGTTCAGCAAAGAACCTTAGAAATTCCAAAGAATACTTACTCTGACATCAATGATTTTACAATTATTGCTAAGAATGATGTTGAAGCATTTGCTAATTCTCAAGTGATTTTTCAAGTATATCTGACTGATGTACCAAGTCAAGCCAAAAATGTTGCAATAGATATTGTAATTGCTCCAAAAATTGACTGGTCTATTCAAGATTTAACTGAAGAAGAAGATGCATTAGGACGATTTAATATTGCGATGACGTTACGTAATGATGGTAATGCCGCTGATGGAATAATAGTACAGCTACAATGCTCGCACTTCACACAAATGACTTTAATTCCACCTGTTGATTCAATAGTTGAGTCAGGCGTTGATTTTCCCCGCTCGTTCGAGATTAGCGATATTGGATTTGGCTCAAACTTTACTGTTAGAGCATGGGCAGAAATACCAACCGAACAGACAAGTAACGGAACAATGTACCTCAATGTTAGCATTAGGTCAAGTTTTGCTCCAGATGAGGCAATATCATTTACTACCAATGTAGAATACATAGGAGTTCCTTGGCAGCAAGAAAATAGCATAGACGAAGATGATGGATTTGTAAAAATATTAGCCCAAACCACAGAGTTAATCATTGCATGGAAGTGGATTATCATCTCTGTGGCTGCTTCGACACTCATCATTGGCAAAGCATTGCGAGATAGAAAATTAAGATCTGAGCAAAATGAAATATTTGGCCAAATTTACAATAAAGAAAAACCTGAAACTGATGACTGGATGAGTAAATTTGACAAAAAGAATGATGAAATAGTTAGTACTGTTGAATCTCCTCAAATTTCTCCAGAAAATTTTGAACGTGGATTCAGAAGCAAATCTATCGGGCAAAAACCAGTTACTGAACCAGTTAATGAAAAATTAAGAGATGCCGCATCACTAGTTCTTGATACCCATGACAAATCATCAGTTGTCAAAGAAGCTGATGAATTACTTGACTCTATTAATACAGAAGGAATAAATTCTCCTGCAGAAGAAAATACCAAATTAGAAGCCCAGAAATATACCTCCAGTATGACAAAAAGAAATGATCCACAGAACCTCCTTGATGAACAAGACAATGATAATGATTACACCAAATCAGTGCCACTGCCTGAAGAAGATGACTTAGACTTTTGAGATGAAATGATAGAAATTGGTATTGATGAGGCTGGTAGAGGACCAGTGATTGGACCATTAGTAGTGTGCAGTGTGGCTTTACCAAAGGATGATGTGAAATTACTGATTGAGGCTGGAGTAAAGGACTCAAAGGATTTGACTCCCAAAAAACGTGAAGAAATACGTAAATGGTTTTTACAAAATTGTGAGCAAAGAGGTTGGTCTTATGCCCTTATTCCATGCCAACCGTCAAGGATTGATATAGCAGTATATGACAAAGGACTGAATCGATTAGAAACTGAATTGTTCGCTGAATCAATAAATGAATTAGATTTTAATTCTAGTTCTGAAGTAAGTATAATTTGTGATGCGTGTGATGTTGATGAACAAAGGTTTAGCAGAAGGATTTCTCAACTGATTAAAGGATGGCCTTGGAATAATTCTGCCATCAATAGTTTTCACAAGGCTGATGAAAATTATCCGATTGTTGGTATGGCAAGCATACTAGCAAAGCAAGCACGTGATGAAGCAATCAAATCTATCGAAAAAAATATTGGTTTCCCAATCGGTTCTGGCTACCCAAGTGATAGTAAAACCATTGATGCTGTTAGAAAAATGATCGATGAAAAGCCTCATGATGATTTGCGCTGGTCATGGGCAACAGTAAAACGAATTTGGGATGAAAAATATCAGTCTGAGATGCCTAGTAGATTAGTCTCAAGTGGCGGCCAAACTACCCTGTTTTAACCACTCAATTGATGAAGTATCGACCATAGGACTGTATGTTTGACATGGATTGGTCACCGGATGATGAAACCGATACTATGCTATGGCATATGGCTATTCAAAACGCCATAGAATATTCAGGAAAAGCGGCTCCTGGTTCTGTTATAGGACGCTTAATGAGTATTAGACAGGATTTGAGACAGTATGGTAAAGTTTTGAGTCCATTAATAGCACAAAAAGTTGCTCAAGCAAATAAGTTAGCGAGTGATGAAGGATTAGATTATTTACGAGGAATACTTGAAAAAGAAGCGCCGGAACTTCTTGAAGAAAGAGAAAAACAAGTCAAGCGAGAAGGATTACCTGAATTACCAAATGCTGTCAAAGGAAAAGTAGTGCTGCGCTTTGCACCTAATCCAAATGGGCCGTTATCTTTTGGCCATGCAAGAGGTATTATCATCAATGGAGAATATGCTAGAGAATATGATGGTGAACTAATTCTTCGGTTTGATGACACTGATACAACAGTTAAACCACCTCTCGTCGAAGCCTATGATATCATACAACACGAATCTGAATGGTTGTTAGGATTCAAACCTCACAGAGTTGTTATTGCCAGTGATAGAATTGAGGAATATTACCGTCATGTTGACTTAATGATTGACGGTGATTTTGGCTACGTCTGTCAGTGTAGTGCAGAGGAATTCAGAGAATTTAGAGTAAGTAAAACCAACTGTCCATGTCGAAAATATGAAGTCAACTATAACAAACAATTGTGGAACAAAATGCTGGATGGTACATTCAAACCTGGTGATGCAGTAGTAAGAGTCAAGACTGATATGACTCTAAAAAATCCTGCGCTTAGAGATTGGCCAGCACTAAGAATTCAAGACACAATTAGCAATCCACATCCAAGAGAAAATATCGGATCCAAATACCGAGTTTGGCCCCTATTAGATTTTCAAAGTGCTGTTGAGGATCATTTACAAGGTGTCACACATATTATTCGTGGTAAAGATCTCATGGATTCAACAAGGAAGCAAACATTGCTGTATGGACACTTTGGTTGGGAATATCCAGAGACAATGTACTGGGGAAGAGTAAAAGTTCACGAATGGGGTGGTTTCTCAACATCTCAAATGCGTAAAGACATTGAGGATGGTAAATTTAGTGGCTGGGCTGATCCCCGTTTACCGACTATTGCTGGTCTAAGTGGTACTGGAATCCAAGCTAGTGCTCTAAGAAATTTCTGGATTGAACTAGGAGTAACTCAAAAGGATATTGCTGTACCATTAGCCACATTGTACTCACATAATATTAAAGTCATTGATGATAATGCTCCGCGTGTTGCTTTTATTAGAGACCCTGTTGAGATTAAATTGGAAGGAATCAATGAAGCTAATATTACAATTCCAACACATCCAAACAATGCAGAAATAGGGTCTAGAGTGATTGATTTAGGCAATCCAATCGTCTATATTGAACGTGAAGATTTGCAACATTCTGCATTAAGATTGAAAGAATTCGGAGATTTTGATATTGATGGTAAAGTCGCCACATTTGTGTCGAAAAAGCGAACAGATAAGCGTAAAATCATTCATTGGGTTTCACAAAATAGTTCCGATAGTGCTGAACTTGAGATAGTCAAAGATGGTGAATTAATTTCTATCGAAGGTAGATTAGAATCTCATCAAATAAAATTAGGAACATCAGTTCAACTCGAAAGAATAGGTTACGGAATTGTTGCTGAGAAAAATAAAGTTATTTTTACCCATAATTAGGAAGTATCAAATCTCTTAACACTTACGACCGTTCAATGTCAACGGAAATCAAGACTGTCGCTGATTTGGATTTAAATGACGAACATATAACTGCAGGAGTAAGTGATACTCTACAAGAAGCAGCAAGAAGATTACTTTCTGTCCCTGGAGGAATTCTTGTTGTACTCGATGATGATTCTAAGGTCAAAGGAGTTCTTGGTTACAAACAATTATTGATCGCAATCGACAAAGAAATTGATACCAAAACAGCCACTTGTGGTGAACATATGGAAATGGATTTCATGGAAATCAAACTTTCAGAAGAATTATCAAAAGTTTTGAAACAGATTAGACAGCGTTCGCCGCAAGCTGTGGTTGCAGTCGATGAAAATAATGAATTCAGTGGATACTTTTCTCCAAGTGATTACAAAGAAAGTCGGGCAATTGTTAGATCCTTGAAGAAACTAAAGTTGTAATTAGCCAACGATTTTGATGGTTTTTCCACATCCTGAACAGGCTACTTTTAGTGGTCTTTCATCACTAAGTACTGGAATGGCGCTTTGACAAGAAGGACAAGTGATTGTTGGAACATCAACCAGTTCTTCTGCTTCACTTTGTTCTACTAATTGTATACGCTTTGGACTTACAAGTGCTGTAAGTATCCACAATACTGATGCGCCGCCGGACGCACCTAAAACAAAAATTGTAGGATAAGAAAATATGTAAATCAATGCTACAACTGGCATCAATATTAGTTCGAGCATCAAAAATCTTCTATGCTTATTACGAGTAATCGACATAGAACTAAAGAAACCAAATAGTACAATAATCGAAGTAATTATTGTTAATGGCATTGGACTAAACAACAGGTTATCATTAGGATAAACAATTATTGTAAAATCTTCATCCAAACTTGTTGAAGAGGATTCTAATTTAATTACCTCGCCCCAAGGAAATCTTGAATGAGAAAAAGAAAGGTCATCAGATTCTAATAAATCTGAATCTCCAAATGATGTCAGTACTGATGATTTTGCTTCTACCAGTATTGAATAATCTTGCCAAATGGGAGTTGTTTGAGTTTGAATAAAGCTTCTTAATAATTCAAATTGTTCTCCACTCTGTAGAGTTTGTAGTGTTGAAAATGTCATGGTCAACGGGTGATTTACTACACGTGACTCACCCAGCAAATCTACTGAAATTGAAATTGTATCAAAGTCACTTGAATCTCCAATCAATTCTTTACTTAGTAACTGCATACCGTTGACATCACTCATGTAAGTGCGGTACCTTGTTTTCATTTCTCTTTCAAACTGCTCTTTCTCAACATTTTCGATATTTCGGCTTTCACGATCTTCTTCTGAGACTCCACCAGCGTTCCATCCGAACATTACTGAATTGGTAGACAAATCATTGTCACCGATGTGATCCATTCCCCATCTCATCCAAAATGCCATCTCACCATCAATCTCCAAAATTGTTGTTTTAGCCAGCTTAAGATTACCATCATCACTGGATAAGTCAATTACTTGTTCTATCGATAATGGGCTTCCAACCCCACTTGTCCTTAATGGTTCATCATCTGGATAGAAAGTTCCAGTACCGCCACCTGTATCAGTAACTTCAATGGTAAACTGAGTCGAACCTTGGATTAATGGACCATCGGCCTGAAGATTTAATTTAACTGAAACTTGAACATTATTTGTGCCAGTCGCAGCATCAAGCCAAGTCCATGTTACGACAATTGAATCGCCACGTTTAGTTTCAATCGGATCTCCATCAACTTTTAGACCATCAACTAACATTTCTATCGAATCAGAATATGCTAGAGCGTCTAATCCAAATGGTGAATCGATTATTGCTGAAAGATAAATGTCACCACCTTCAATTTGAGGCTCATCGATTGAAAGTTCCATCAGCGGTATTTCAGCGCTAACACTAGATGAAAAATCTTCAGAGCCCCATAAAAATTCTAACTCTGCGTCTCCGCCAGGAACGCTGAAAATTAC
>JAKUNX010000067.1 GCA_022451835.1 Candidatus Poseidoniaceae archaeon | reverse complement strand
AATTACTTAAAATTACATTGATCTTCTGAATTACTCTAATTTACTAAATCTAAAACTATCAAATAACTTCCTGTACATCGAATGCAAATTGGGTAAAAAACTATTTATTTTGGGTAGGTTTACTATTTACCCGTTTTATTCGTTCTTACAACCGCATATTTCAAGGGATTAGCGCGCAGGGTATGTTGTGATGCGAGGTACAGACTTGACTCAGTTCCTCGACGGGTTGGTAGAAAGAATTGATTCTTACATTCAATCTTCAGATAATTCAGATCAAAAGACAGTAGATTTCCTAAACGCCGAATCTAGGCGTAAAGTTACAGATTTATCATTGCCGTTAGAAGGTAATGGCTCTCAATCAATATTAGACGACATAGATATTTTCCTTAAGCAGTGTGTCAAAACAAACCGTCCAGAATTTATGAATCCCCTTTGGGGCGGATTGAATATTGCTGGTTTTGCGGGAGAAGTCATTTCAGCTCTCACCAATCAATCGATGTATACTTATGAGTTATCGCCGATTGCTACACTTATTGAAAAAGCAATAATTGACAGGATGATGGAGATTGTTGGCTATGGGGAAGGTTTTGGAACACTTACAACGGGAGGTTCTAATGGCAATATGCTTGGTATGTTATGTGCCCGACAATCAATTAATCCATTGTCATCCTTAGATGGATTTGACGGCTCAAAGCATGTTGCATTTGTATCTGCAGAGGCTCACTACTCTACTTTAATGTCGGCTAATGTGATTGGTATTGGTCATCAAAATTTGATTAAAGTTTCATGCGATTCGCGTGGTAGGATGAAACCGGAATCACTTTTGGAAGAGGTTAACCGAGTGATTGAGTCAAATAGAGTTCCATTTTGTATTATCGCAACCTCAGGCACAACAGTTCGGGGTTCTTTTGACCCCATTAGAGAACTTGCTAATATTGCCCACGACAACAATATTTGGCTTCATGTCGATGCTGCTTGGGGCGGCAGTTGTTTGTTTTCAAAACGTCACCGCTACTTGATGGATGGTATAGAATTAGCCGATAGCGTATGTTGGGATGCTCATAAAATGATGGGGCTTCCATTAATTTGTAGCGTATTTTTGACAAAACACAAGAACACTCTACGTGCAGTATGTGCGCATGGAGATGCCGCACATTATTTGTTCCATGAGGATAGTAAGGATGTCGATTTAGGACGCTTTTCGCTACAATGTGGGCGCCGAAACGATTCACTGAAACTTTGGATTGCATGGCGAGAAATCGGTGACTCTGGATGGGCAAGAATGGTTGAGAAATACTGTGAATTATCAGACTATCTAGAAAATTTAGTTATTGAAAATGAACATCTATCTATGATGTCTGAAAGAGACTGGTCTAATATTTGCTTTAGATTTGAAGCGGATGGTCATGATTTGAATGAATTGAATAAAGAAATTAGAAATCGAATGATGCGAGAAGGTATTCATTTAGTAAGCCGATCAAATATTGGAGATGACATAGTTATTAGGGCAGTAATAGCCAATCCTCTAATTGATGAAAGAGTTCTACGTTCTTTAATCTCATCTGTGGAGAGACATGGTAAGGAGATAATCAACCAAATTCCTTCAGAGTTCTAGTTCCCAGTTGTTTAAGGAGCGCCGAGTTTTGGCAGAATTATGTCGAGTAGTGAACTAGTTCGAACAGCATTGTATGAAGAGCATGTTGCATTAGACGCAAACATCGTTGATTTTCATGGCTTTGAGCTGCCAATTTGGTATTCTAATATTAAGGAAGAACACTTAGCAACGAGATCAGGAGCTGGATTATTTGATGTTAGCCACATGGGTACATTTCGATTTAGTGGCTCTAATGTTAAGGAATGGCTCGAAAGCGTAGCAACTCAAAAAGTAACAGGAATTTCTGAAGGCCGCTGTGCATATACACATTTTCTTGATAGTGATGGATATATTATTGATGATATGATTTTTGCAATTGTATCAGATGAAGAAATCCTTGGTGTGCCAAATGCTTCTATGATTGATGTTATGTGGGATTGGTTTAATCAGAACTTACCTAAAGATGGCTCTGTTACAATTGAGAACCTCTCGCCAAGTATTTCGATAGTTGCTCTTCAAGGTCCAAAATCAAAAGAAATAGTAAGTCAAGCTCTTGGCCCAAATACTCATGTTGGGCGCTTTAGGTGGCAAGAAATCAATGAAAACAAGCTGGATATTTCCGGTTGGATTCAAGGTACAGGCTATACCGGAGAACCAGGGTATGAAATTTTTATTCCAAACAATGATGCTGCAAAATTATGGCGTGCATTGATATCAGCCGGAGCAACTCCTGTTGGCCTTGGTGCAAGGGATACATTACGTCTTGAGAAAGGATATTTGTTAAGTGGAGTAGATTTTTGTTGGCCACAACTTCCAGAAGCAAGTGATTTTCTGGCTCGTGACTCTTGGGAAACCAATGTTCCTTTTGGCCTAGATTTGGAGCATGACTTCATTGGCAAGACTAGAGTTACTTCGCACACAGATGCAGATGCAAGATGGTGGGGCGTGAAATATACTGAAAAAGGCCCATTACCAAGGCCTGGCAAAGATGTGTCAGATCTCGATGGCAATATTATCGGTAAATTATCATCTGGAGCACCATCTCCAAGTTTAGGAAATATCGGCATAGGTATCGGATATATTTCTGGAGTAATGGAAGGTGATGAAGTATTGGTTGTTGCAAGTCCTAGAAAATCAGTAAAAGCATTAATTGTAAGACCACCATTTATCTAATTTCGAGTAAGATACTTCTTTCTGCAAAAACATGAATATTATGGGCGTTACGCGCACGGGTTTAAATTAGCCGTAAGGGGAGAGTAAGCATGGTCGACCAACTGCCGAATAGAGGCCTAGAATTAGAGATGCTGCATGAGATGGGTTTTTCATCGATTGATGACTTGTTTAGCGACCTTCCTGAACATGTAAGAATGAATGAACCTTTACCACTTCCACCTCCACAATCTGAGGAGGAAATTATTGCTGATGCTAGGAGATTACTTGGCGCAAATCGTGCTATGGGGGATGTTGTTTCATTCATTGGAGCTGGAATATATCGCAATTATGTTCCTTCCTCGGTGTTTCAACTCGTAACTAGAGGGGAATTTTTAACCTCATATACGCCTTATCAACCTGAAGTGAGTCAAGGAATGCTTCAAGCAATGTGGGAGTTTCAAACGTTAATTTCTGAACTTGTAGGACTGCCAATTGCTAATCTTTCACTCTATGATGGGTCTACTGCTGCAGCAGAAGCATTAACATGTGTTGTCCGAGTACACAACCGCAAAGCAACACAAAAAGACACAGTTTACATTTCTGAATTAGTCCCGCCTGATCGCATGTCTGTGATGTACAATTACTGTCAAGGGGCAGGGATAACTCTTAAAATTTTGAAGCACAATAGTGATGGAACTCTGGATTTGGCATCGGTTAAAGATGCTGAAGGTTCATGTGGAGTCTATGTTGAACAACCAAACCCACTCGGAATTCTAGATGGTGGCTTGACACAAATCAAAGAAATTATTGGTGAAAATACTGCACTTATAGTTGGTATACAACCGGTTTCCCTTGGTCTTGTAGAAGCCCCAGGAAATTATGGAGCAGACATAGTTGTTGGTGAAGGACAACCATTGGGTAGCCCTCCTACTGGAGGTGGGCCTATCTATGGAATTTTTGCATGTAGTAATCCCTATCTTAGATTAATGCCGGGGAGAATTGTAGGAAAGAGTATCGATGTTGACGGTAAAGAAGCGTATTGTCTGACATTATCGACTCGTGAACAACACATTAGGAGACATAGAGCTACCTCTAATATTTGCACTAATGAAACATTAATTGCACTCATGGGTGCAATGCATATGTCGCTTCTTGGACCAGAGGGTCTAGAACACTTAGCGATAAGAAACATGGCTGCGTGTACAATTGCTAAGCAAAAATTGTCTGAAATTGCTGGCATTTCATTACCACATGTAGCTTCATCACATTTCAATGAATTCGTTGTAGAATTACCAAAGAGTGCGGCAGATTGTTTGAACTATCTTGATAGTGTTGGAATTATCGGTGGTTTTGATCTGTCAAGATGGTATCCTAATCATAGTAATTGGCTATTAGTCTCAGTAACCGACCAAACTAAAGCAGCAGAAATCGAATTGCTTGCTGCTCACATAGCGGTATGGTCAACGCTAAAGGAGGCGGTAATATGAGCCGCTTGTTTGATTTTGCTGGTGGCACAGGGATGGGTTATTCTCAGCCTGAACCATTACTTCCTAAGACAAGTATTGCTTTACCACCGTCGCTTTCAAGAAAAGAATTACCGAGATGGCCAAGATTGTCTGAACCAGAAATGGTTAGGCACTATACTTGGCTTTCAAGGAGAAATTTCGGCATTGATACTGGATTCTATCCACTTGGATCTTGCACTATGAAACACAATCCTAGAGTGAATGAAGTAATTGCTCAGTTGCCAGGTATTGCCGATATACACCCACATCAACCAGAGCATCACCTACAAGGTCTTCTATCGATTTTCCATGAGATGCAACACATGCTTGCTATTTGCTCTGGCATGGATGCTGTGACTCTTCAACCAGTTGCTGGCGCACAAGGTGAATTTACTGCAGTACGTTGTGTTCAAGAGTACTTCCGCAACAGAGGAGAGACTCAAAGAACCAAGGTGATAGTTCCAGATTCAGCTCATGGCACTAATCCTGCAAGTGCGGCAATGGCAGGATACGATATTGTTGAAATTCCGAGTTTAGAAAATGGCCGTATTGATTTAGATGCTTTGAGAGCAGTAATTGATGATACTGTTGCACTGATGATGATTACCAATCCAAACACTCTTGGATTATTCGAAACTGATGTTCCAGAGGCTGCTGAAATAGTACATGCTGCTGGTGGTCAAATGTACTATGATGGTGCTAATTTTAATGCAATATTAGGCCGTACATCGCCTGGTTTGATGGGTTTTGATGCAGTTCATTTCAATCTACATAAGACATTCAGCCAACCTCATGGAGGCGGTGGCCCAGGTTCTGGTCCTATCGGAGTAAAGTCTCATTTGGCTGATTTCCTACCTAGCCCTATTGTTAAGAAACGCCCAATTGCTTCAGGTGAAGAACAGTTTGCAGTAGATGATATGTGGTATTCATGGTATGTTCCTCAGCATACTATCGGTAAGGTGCAGCAATGGCACGGTAACGCAGGCGCAGTAGTCAGATGCTGGGCATATTACCGAAGGTATGGATATGGTTTGAAAGATATGTCGGAACACGCTGTTCTGAATGCTAATTATCTTCGCCATGCATTACATCGCGAAGCCGCATTAGCTGGAGTTTCTCACATGTTTGTTGATGGAGCAGATGCCGAGGTAGCAAAGCACGAATTCACACTATCGCTACAACCAGCCAAAGAAGCCGTCGGGGTATCTGCAATGGATGTTGCAAAAGGATTGCTTGACATGGGTTACATGGCACCAACCGTCTACTTCCCATTGGTTGTTCCAGAGTGCATGATGTTTGAACCAACTGAAACCGAAAGTCGAGATACTTTAGACAAGTTTGCCAAAGACTTTGTTAAAGTCTTGCAAATCGATGCCGAGACCTTACACGCAGCACCAATTACTACTCCAGTTCGTAGAGTTGATGAAGTATATGCAGCACGGAATTTGTGCCTAAAACATCCGTTTGATGAAGAGTAGTGATTCTGATGACCAGGGCGCGTGATAGGAGCCCAGATAGTTTCGGATGGGAGAAAATCGAATTAAAACCAAATCCTGGCTCGGTGCTTTTACCACTCTCTTGGGGTTTACTACCATTGGTGTTAACCGTAATTGTTTATTTTACTGAAACAGGATTGCAGTTTATCAATTTCCTTGGTGCAGGTGCAGTCATTTTGATGTTGGTTGGTGGAATTGGGGCTGTCAGTGCTCGCCAGGGGATTTTTAATTCGCAAAAGGTTGGGCTTGGTTTTTTCTTCAGTTGTCTATCGCTTTTCTCATGGTTGATGGTCGCTAACAATAATTTCCAAGTTGAAATAGGAATAATTTCTTCATACCTTGCCTTTGCAATGATTTATCGCTCGCTTGATTTTATTTTCAAGGATTCAAATTTAATCTATCAAATAAGTTGGGATGCAAAGTCTCGATTACCGCTTGAAGCTATGACTGGATGGGATATTAGAAGCCGTAAATACGCTCAAAATACAATGGCACTGAACCGATTTGACAAGGACAGTTTTGCTCAAATTTATGGTACTAGGACAAAGCAAGGCTTGGCAATTCGCCTTGACATATTTGGAATTCCTATGGGTGAGCGGTTTGATTTTAGGCAATTAGGCTTGGATTTGGAACTATTTGTCAGTGAAGACGAATAGTCATCTTGAATAACCGACTGTTATGGCAGTACTTCATGGAAGTTACTATACTGTTGGGATCATCCTCAGATATGCCTGTTGCCGAAAAGTGTACTAAGATATTGAAGCAATTCGATGTAACCTATCAATTGCGTGTTGCAAGTGCTCATCGTTCGCCTAAATTTGTTGAACAAATTATTCATGATGCTGAAGAAGACGGATGTTTAGTTTTCATCGCTATGGCTGGTTTAGCTGCTGCTTTGCCAGGTGCGGTAGCAGCACTAACTACTAAACCAGTAATCGGAGTACCATGTGGAGGAAAAGTGCCATTTGATTCCTTGCTATCTATTGTTCAATTGCCACCAGGTGTTCCTGCAGCAACTGTTGGTGTTGACCGTGGAGATAATGCAGGTTATTTAGCTGTTCAAATGCTTGCACTGCAAAGTGAAAAGCACGCAGCAGCGTTAAAGCAAAACAAACTCGATCAAATTGAGAGAGTCAAGTCCCAAGACCGAGAGGTTAACGGGGGCGCTTGAAATGTTTGACGTCGATGAATTCGTTAAGGAATCCATCGAGTCATTACAAAACACAATTGATGATGTAGCAATTATTGCCTGCTCCGGTGGTGTTGATTCAACCGTTGCCGCAGTGATAGCCAACCAAGCGGTTGGTGAGTTACTCCACTGCGTCTATGTTGATACAGGTTTTATGCGTAAAGGAGAGACCGAACAAATAGAGGCTTTACTGGCAGATCAAGGCATCAAGAATTTGGTTACAGTCAAAGCAGCAGACCGCTATTTTGAAGCATTAAAAGGCGTAACTGAGCCAGAACAAAAGCGCAAAGTTATCGGAGAATTATTCATACGAATTTTCGAAGATGAGCAAAAGAAATGCGGTGCTAAGTATTTGGTTCAAGGTACTATTGCTCCAGATTGGATTGAATCTGGTGGTGGTGTTCGTGATACTATCAAATCACATCATAATGTTGGAGGACTTCCCGAAGATATGACCTTAGAGGTAGTTGAGCCACTTAGAGAACTTTACAATGATGAGGTTAGAGAATTAGCTCGCCACTTAGACATCAATGTTGCAGACCGCCAACCATTCCCTGGTCCTGGGCTAGCAGTTAGAACTCTAGGCGAATTAACACCTGAGCGTGTAGCAGTGGTGCGAGAATCGTGCGCAATTGTCGAAGAAGAACTGGAAGCTGCAGCGGCTGAAGGTTTGATGGAATTGCCTTGGCAATATTTCGCTGCTCTACTGCCAGTTAGAAGCGTTGGTGTACATGGTGACGTACGTGCTTATGGAGAAACAGTAGTAGTTCGAGCGGTTAAATCAATGGATGGTATGTCCGCGCGTTACTCAGAAATTCCTAATTCAGTTTTGCAGAAAATCAGTACTAGGATTACTAATACAGTAAAAGGTGCAGTCAATCGTGTAGTCTATGACATTACTCACAAACCACCAGGTACCATTGAGTGGGAATGAGCAAAATTAGTGTCACGAAAGTCACAATTTTCCTGCTTTTTGTTTAACGAGAAAAGCAACATATCAAAAAGGGATGAGTGCCATTTCATCCTATGGCAGTCAAACGTAAGAGTCTGTTAATATTAAGCATCTTACTATTTTCTTTGATTTCAAATGTACAAGCATCAAATGATTTTGATACAGTTGCACAGTTTGGCACTGGATTTGAAGAGGTTGTAATTGCAGATAGTTCAGATGATTTATTTGACCCAAGAGATTTAGAATTTCACCCAGGTAGAGCCAATGAACTGTGGATTGCAAATCGTGGTGATGATAGTATAACTATCGTTCACAATACTGGTTTAGAGAATCAATACTCTGAAAATCGCCAAGACTCTAATCATAACCATTTTCTCGAAGAAGTTAGTGCAATTGCATTTGGAGCATACCACCCTGAATTTGATTGGCAATGGGGTTCTGCTCAAGAAACTCAAAATACTTACTGCGGTGCTTTAGAAACTCCTAACCAATTCATGGGTCCAACACTTTGGCCATCCTCGCTTGACCATTATGCAGTAGAAAATCAAAATAATGGAAATGGATTGCTAGGTAGTCACATAGATATGAATCACGAGTCTCCTGATGGGATGGGTATTGCTCATGATAATGGTAATGCTTATTGGTACTTTGATGGATATTATGGCGAGTTAGTTTACTATGATTTCCAAGTTGATCACGATACTGGACAAGACGACCATTCAGATGGCATTGTTCACAGATACTCAGATGTCAAGTTAACTAGAGATGCTGGTATACCAGGACACATGATTCTTGACAAAGACTCTGGGATACTATACATCGCAGATACCGGTGCAAGTCGTGTTATTTGGGTTAATACTGATTCTTCTGTTAATACGATTGACATAATGAATGACCCATCGAGATTGGAACCACTTGCAGAATACAAGAGAAAAACTGGAGTAGAATGGGGTGTATTAGATACCGGACTAAATCGTCCCTCAGGGATTGCTCTAGAGAATGGGATGCTATTTGTCTCAGAAAATGGCAATGGGCAAATTACAGCTTACGACCTTGCTGAAGATGGCAAAAGTGCTACAGTTGCAGATACTATCCAAACCAGTGCAGTTTTCATAATGGGATTGGAAATTGGTCCGGATGGGCACTTGTATTATGTGGACAATGGCCAAAATCAAGTTGTACGAATCGACCCGTATTTCGACAGTGACGCAGATGGTGTTTATGATGAAGATGATAACTGTCCAATGAACCCTAATACAGATCAAGCAAATTATGATGGTGATAATCTTGGCGATGTGTGCGATGAAGATGACGATAATGATTTGATTCTAGATGAAAACGATGTTTGTCCAATGGGTGATACTGGTTGGGTTTCTCGCACACTTACCGATTTTGATGGAGACGGTTGTCGGGATGAAAATGAAGATTTAGACGACGATGATGATGGGATATGTGACGCAGAGATTGCAGACTTGAGTTGTCAAATATCCTCTATGTCAATTGATTTATGTCCAGCCTCGTCGATAGATTTCACCTCTAATCTACAAACTGATAATGATGCTGATGGATGTGAGGATATTGTTGAAGATGATGATGACGACAATGATGGTTACTTCTTTCTGACCCTTTTGAAAAGAGATGGCTCCTATAATGTTATGAAGGACGAAAGTGTGAGGATATTCTTC
>JAKUNX010000066.1 GCA_022451835.1 Candidatus Poseidoniaceae archaeon | reverse complement strand
ATGGCAAGGTGTTGCTTGAGGAATTTCTTCCTGGTGAAGAGGCCAGCATGCTCGTGGTAATGGATGGTTCAGACTTTGTCTGCCTTCCTGCCAGCCAAGATCACAAACGAGCATATGACGGAGACGAGGGACCCAATACTGGTGGAATGGGGGCTTACTGTCCAGCACCGGTAATTACTGATTTAATTCATGAGAGAGTAGTTTCTAGAATTGTAAAGCCAATGTTTGACTATTTGTCAAATCTTGAAACACCATATCGCGGTGTGCTTTATGTTGGACTAATGATAACTGAAAATGGCGATCCAAATGTAGTAGAATTCAATGTCAGATTTGGCGATCCTGAATGCCAAATCACGCTTCCTCTCCTCAAGACTGACTTATTTGACCTGCTGTTTCATGCATCGATTGATAGGCTTGAAGATTTAGAAGTTGAATTTTATAATGGCCATGCATTAACTGTAGTTTTAGCGTCAGAAGGATATCCAAGTAAGCCAATCAAGGGAAGAAAAATATCCGGATTAAATTTGGAAATACCCAAATTGGTTATGGGAGATAGTTGGGTTAATTTTGCAGGAGTGACCCAAGAAGAAAATGAGTACTTTTCAAGTGGCGGCAGAGTGCTTTCATGCAGTGCTTTTGCAAGTTCATTAAGCGAAGCAGCGGAATTATCTTACCGATTGATAAACTCAATTGTACTTGAGGGTAGTCATTATCGATTAGATATCGGAGGAAAAGCACTATGATTTTTTCTCTCATCATTTAATGTCTAAAACGCTTACTGCGGGAATATGAACAATAGTTATGTGCGTCACTATTAAAAGAGGTTCTCAAGTGGCCAACTTGCTCCAGCCTTTAGGCTGTCGCTAAACACCGATGAGGGAAAAAAAATGGAAGAGAAAACAACAACATTGCGAAACTCTCCAGCACCAATGCTAGGGTGGCTAATTGCTCCACTAGCAGTAATGCTGGCAATCGCTGCAATTATGGTCGTAGGAATTGACTTCGACTTAGATCTGAACAACATGTCACCTCTGCTAATAGTAGCAGTAGGTGCAATATTGGGTATAACTCCAAGAGTACTCAAGGACAATGGTGCTGTAAATCTCTCTTCCTCAGCACTTTCCCTTGCTACATTGGGTGTTGCCATGGTAGGGCATCAAGCAATAGTACACTTAACTGATGAAGGTGCTTTTACTGCTCTACAATTCTTAGTTGCTGCATTTGGTGTGTACTTTTTCGATTCTCGAGGAAGACATGAAATTGCTACTATACTGACCTTTGGATTGATTGGAATTAATGTCGGTATGATTGTTGCAGGTTCATACAATAGTGAACTTGACACCATATACACCATGCCTGATGAGTCATTGGTTGATACCTTAAACCTTCAAAGACAAGCACTTGGATATATATTCTTTAGTTATCTAACAATTTTCATAGCGCTTGGTCTACTAGTCGCAGTTGTTTTTAGAGGGATTATAAATCCTGCAGGTGAAGAAGGATGGTTCTCTAAGATTTCATCACATGATGGAGGATACAACGGAGCAACAATGCCATTACAAATCGCCACACTGGTGTGGATATTTGCTCATATTGGTAGTTTGTATCACTTTGATTCAGTTTCAATGGCTGACAAGCTTGGCCTTACTATGGTTGATGATTACAGCGGGCACTTTGGATTCTGGGGAGCATTCTTTACCGGTATAATGGCAATGATTGTAGCAGGAATGTATGCTGAAAAGTGGTATACTCGGTCAATGTTTTTGGGCTCAATGTGGCTTCTATACCTAGTATCTTCATGGTATGAAGTAGGATTTTGGGAATCTGAACAACTTGAAGGTACATGGGGTGCTTTGATTTGGCTTGGTTTTACCTTCTTTATCTGCGTTGGAATCTATATGATTTCTACTCATGAAAAATATGGAGGATGGGCTAATCTTGATGATCATGAAGCAAGTGGAGCAAGAAAGTTCTGGGACGCACATTGGGCAAGTCTGATGGTAGGAGCAGCATTCTTCTTCGGTTTAGTAATTAGAGTTCAGTGGTATTTGATTCCTTCAATGAATGCATTTGGAACTGGTAATTGGGATATGACTGGTGGTTCTGACCCTTGGTACATGAAGCGAGTTGTAGACTATATCCTTGCCAATAACGCACACCTTATTTTTGATGCAGACAGGTCATATCCTTTAGGTGGTGTAAACCCTCGTCCACCATTGTTCACTTGGTCAATAGCTCTTGCTTCAAAGGCTTTAGAACCGATGCTTGGACCTGACGCAGTTTGGATTGCTATCTTAGGTTTGCCAGCAATTTATGGTGCACTTACTATTTTCCCTATTGCGGCTATCGCTAAGGACAACTTTGGCAAGTCAACTGGAGTCGTAGCTGCTTGGCTGATCGCATTCATGCCAGCGCACGTATCTCACTCTACTTGGGGTCTTGCAGACCACGATGCTTTCGTAATGCTGTTCATTTCTATGGGATTCATGTTTTGGTTTAAAGCGATAAAGAACTCTGGAAATGAGAGGCTAACTAAGAATTCATCCCCTAGAATTACTGATATACTGAAGTCTTTTTCAGTTGTTGCCAGTGAGAAGAGGTCAGCAATGTCATTTGCTGTTCTAGCTGGTGTATCATTTGGTGTTGCATCTCTTGCTTGGAAAGGTTTCGTAGTCGGTCCAAGCATCTTGTTCTTGGCTTATTTCGTTCAAGTTGCGCTTAATATGTTTAGAAGAAAAGATTCAACCACATTAAACGCGTTGTTCCTTGCTATGTTGATGTCAAATCTGTTGATGGCAATTCCATTCTATGGACACCCACAAATGGCTTTAATCCTTAACGGCACTGGACTACAACCGTTCTTGTTCGTCCTTGGGTTTACCTTAGCAATAGCATATGTCACTACAGGATTCCGTGACAAACCGTGGTTATTGGTACTTGGAACATTATTTGTAGCAGCAACTGTTTTCTTCATCATTTTGTTTGTATTAAAACAACTAGAGGTCAGTAATGCTTGGGATGTATTGTTTACTGGTAGTGGTTATTTCACTAAGACAAAGATTTTCGGTACTGTTGCAGAGGCAAATGCACCTGATAGAGGTCAATTATTTGCACAACTTGGACCAATAGTATTGGTTCTAGCATTAAGCATGGGATTCTATTCTGCTTGGTCAACATTTAGAAACAAGAATCAATCACATTTATTCTTTGGAATCTGGATCTTTGCTGCAACCTACATGTCTTGGACTGCGGCTAGATTTATGTTTAATGCAACACCTGCAGTTGCCGTACTTGGTGCGTGGGGTATCGTTGCATTATGGGACAAAGCAAATTGGAAAGGTTTGGTTCGCACATGGAAGAAATTTGGCGTAAGGACTCCTGCTGATAGAATAGCTGGAGCTAGGAAAGCAGTTTGGAGAACACCATCTTTTTCAGCGATTTTACTAATTGTTCTAATTATTGGTGGTCAGCAATTTACCTATGGGCTAGATTCAGCAATACCAGGTTCAGATGCATCAGAAGATGATTTGGATGAGACTATTTACAACATTATACCAGATGCTTTGCGATGGGAATTGGCAGGATTTTCAATTCTCGACAGCAGCGCATACTCAGGAAATTGGTTTCTAGGTTCATTTGGTTCATCATTTAACGATCCAGGCTGGAATAGGGCCTATGATTGGATGGCTCAACAAGATTCTGAAATGCATTTTTCTGAGAGGCCAGCTTTTGTTTCTTGGTGGGATTATGGTTTCCAAGCATTAGATACTGGTGAGCATCCATCTGTTTCAGACAATTTCCAATCTGGAATCCCTGCAACTGGAAACATGCTCCTTGCAAGATCTCAAACCGATTTAGTTTCGATGTTTATTTGGCAACTTGCCACTGGAGACTTGCGCTACAACCAGATTAATTCAGGTGATTATGAACTTACCAACGGCTTTGACAGAATAGTTGAAAACCATATGCATACAGATGAGCAATACGAATTATTTGTTTCTATACAAGAAGAGTTAGATTTCGATAAGATGAAGCAATATATTGACGATTATGCTTTTACTGTAATTCAAACTAATGAGGCTTCACAGGTTCAAGAAAATAGCAAGAATGTCATGGCTAGTGGATATCATAGAGTAGACGGCATAGCAGATACCAGTAATCTCTACTATCGAATCTATCAAGATGGAGAAAGGATGTTGTGCGATACTGAAGTTTCAACTTCATGCGTTGATGGAGATTGGTCAGACTTCGATGATGCAAACCTTACTTTCAACAATAATGTTCGTTCAGGTCAAGAAACACAGTACAAAACAACTCACTACATCTTTGATGACTATTGGTACACGAATGATCTTCGAGATGAATTTGACTCAGTTTCAACACATATTCATAGACACAACACAAGATTAGCAATGACTGTACAATTACTTGATGACATGATGTCTGATTCACAAATAGTTGACCTATATGACGATTTGATTGGTATGGAAGGATATTATCACGTTCAGGATTATGAAGGACTACCTGGAGATACAATTTCACGTGACCACGAAATTCGATACTTTGCAATTGATAATCGACTTTATCCTAGAGCAGGTAGGTATACTGCAGATTATAATTACAATCAAGGACAACCAATGGGTATATTTGGTGCTCCAACTATTCTAAGCGGACAAGATGTCACTACTTTCATGGATGAAGTTTATGAAACCTCTAGAGGTACTAGGAATTTTGAAATGACGCGTGATGAAGTTGACGATGCAATGACTAATGACTTCTTGGATCAACAAGCAGGTCTAGATATTGATCCACTTCAAGTACAAGATGTTAGAGTAGACCATAATCCAGCATTCTTCGACACCATGCTTGCTAGAACATATGTCGGATATGGTGCATCATCTCTAGGTGTTGACTCTGGGTTCTCGAATCCTCAACCAGCACAACATTTCGGACAATCAGGTAGCCCAGGCTCGATACTACAACAAGCAGTTCCATTGCCAGGAGCTATGACGAATCATTTCGTTATCTCAAACTGGTATGATGAAGATAACAATTTCACAATAGGCTCTGCAAATACTAATGTCAAGATTTTGAAGTATTATTCAGGTGCTGAAATTTCTGGATCAGTAACTATGAGTGATAACGGGGTAGCATTGCCTGGAGTAAGACTGTTAATTGAGCGAGATGCATTCTCTGGCGAAGGTATGGAAGACATGGATGAGGATACTTATTGGATTCCTATTGGTTTTACAGATGCTGATGAAAATGGCGAATGGTCATTCCTTGCACCTGCTGGTAAGATTAGAGTTTCTGCTTTTGTAGGGACTTTTGATCCTGAACCTGCTAGAGCAACCATTAATGATGGAAGTTATGCTCAAGGCATTGGCGATTTGTTAAATGAAGATAATGAAAATAGACAGGTTAACGCAATCACTGCCATTTTGGGTAATGTTGCTAATATGACATGGTTGGGAGAAACACAATACAATGTTACTGGAGAGCAAGCTAACAGAACAGCATCATTTACTGATTCAATGAACATTGAAGTTGATAGCAGCGGAATATCTGGACAGTTAACTTGGTCTGGAGATGAAATGTTTGATGGTGAAGCAATAGTTAATACAAATCTTGTTCTAAGAAATGTCCATGAAACATCTGATGATGTTGTTTTAGTAACAACAAATGGTTCATTCACATCAGATGAAACTAGAATTATTCAGGGTACTGGACAAGCAACATTCACTGAAAATGGGACATTTGAGAGTGATGGTTTGGCTTCAGTACTAGATTTCCATGGAACTTTTACTAGAACTATTGGCGACGGTAGAACTTATGTTGCTAATGGAACATGGAATGGAACAGGTGAAATAAAGGCTTCATGGATTGATTTAGTTCAAGATTTTGATGTCGATTGTACTGTAGATTCTAACGATTCCAGCAACGTCTCTATGCCTACAAATGAAACACTGTGTTTGAAGGACGATTCTGGAGAATTGCCGATATACCTCATCGATGGCCAGGTTAATGCTAATGGAAGATTCACTTCAGTTGGAGAAACAGTACTTGTTCAAGATCATGATGGTTCATCTTTCGATGGCATTGGAATATTTGAAGGAACAGGTACTTTCAATGGCACAGGAAGGTTCGTTGGTTCTGGACAATTCTCTGGTGACATGGTCAGCCCAGGTTCCTTCTATCAAACTGGAATAGTACCCGGTGAGTATGAAGTGTTTGCTAATCTTGAAAATGGCAGAGAAGTGCAACTACCAGAAACAGTAACAGTTGGAATTAATCCTTCATTTGGAATTGGTTTAACAATGCCAGGTTCTATTATGATAGGAAACCTAACTAACTCCTCTGGCGATGTAATCTCAAATGTAACATTTGAACTAATTGACACGCTGTCGGAGAACTCATCGCCAATAATAATCGAAACCAACGAAACTGGTGGTTACAAATATGGGCCAATCTCAACAGGGGATTATGAATTTAGGATTGATTTAGACAATGATGGATTCTATGAATCTTCTGGACCGTTCACAGTAGGGACAGAATCTGAGCAATTGAGTCCAATATCATTTGTTCCTGACTCATTTGATCTTACAATCAATTTAATTTCCCCAGTTGATGAAAATGACATACCTGTTGTTGATACTGCAGAACAAAATTTCACAATTAATGGCATATTTGGTTTCAGTACTGAAGTAACATCTGATTCTGAAGGCATAATAGCAGTTGAACTTCCTTCTGGAGAATATACTATCGAGCAAACAGATGTTTCTGATTATTATCTATTCTCATCAATTGAAGTCACAAATGAAGACACTGAGTTAGACCTATCATACTCAATTGCTTCAGAAATATCAGGTACAGTCTTGGCTTACACTACTGAATTTAACGAAAACTGGACACCAGAAGAGATTGCTGCAAATTCAACTCAAGCATCTCTGTTAGATGTGTCTTTTAATTCAGGTGAGTTCTCTTTTACTTCTGTAACAGATTCTGAAGGTAATTTTTCAATTGTCGTACCCGGTGACTTGGATTATGTAATGAAAGCTTCTACAACAGCATCAAATTATGGCGTAGGATTAATTGTACTGCCAAATAATAATACCTTGGTTGAGTTAGGTAATATCTATCTAAATCCTCTAGTATCTGTAACGGGTACATTGTATGTTGATGACAATAATACTTCTTGGAATGCACAGCAATTTAATGGCTTAAGACCAGACATAATTGCGCTTGATGAGAATGGTGTCGAATGGCAATCAGAAACAACTGCTGATGGCCAATTTTCACTTCAATTAGCCGCTGGAATTTATGACTTTATGGGTGCTGAATCTGAATATAATATTACTACTGTTAATGATTGGAATGTGACAGACTTTATCTTAGATACTATTGTTAATTTAACTGCAAATATAGAACCTGTGAGTATAGACGTTTATGTTTGTCTGAGTAATGATGATGTTGAGAATTGTGATGAAAGTATCCCTGCTTCAGCACAAATTGATTTGCTTTCAGTGAGCTCTAATTTTGATTCATATACTTTGAACATGTCTGACTTTGATTCGGATGGTAAGGCTTCTTTAGATGTCATGCCAGGAAGCTATCAAATGATAGTCAATCATACGATTTCATCAGATCCAAACGCTACAGATTTCAACAGTTTTTACCAATTGCAAAATATTCAAGTAAATCTCTTCGATGATGAAGACAATGATATTCATGTCATTTTGTCTAACGAAAGATTGTTCACAGGTCAAGTAGAAATTGCTGATTCAACACTTCAAAATATTCAATTTTTGATGTATAATGAATCAAATGATCAATGGTTGTCGATCGATACCAATGATACAGGAATGTTCAATCAATATGTACCATATGGCGATTGGCTGATAATTATTTCAAATCAAGAATATGAAAACACAACCTATGTTTTGAGAGAGCAACTTTCCATTGATGAAGACTCATCATCCAGAACAAACTTGACATTGACTATGGCTCAATCAGTTGAAATTTCACTTACATTGAAAGAAGATTTGACTGGAGAAAATATTACTGACGTAAGGATTACCGCAGTCAGCAATGATGGTTATGGCAATATTACATTAAATCCAAGTAATTCAACAGGTTTTGTAACAGATAACATCATGCCTGGTAGTTGGAACTTGTACTTAGATAAGCAAACAGGCTTGAAGCGTTGGTCAATAGATTCAAGCTTGTACAATATTGATGCAAATGGTGTACTTAATGTGGATGTTGGTGAAGTGTCAGTAACTACTGAAGTAACCATCGGTGGAGAGATATATTGGGATTTCAACGAAAACTCAGTAGTTGAAAGTTCTGAAACTATTGCTGGAGCTAATGTTACTGTTACTTCATTAGATGGAACATTGGAATTTAATTTAACTACTGATGAATTTGGTGTTTGGTCACAATTAGTGCCTATTCAAAACACTTACAACATCACTGTAAACATGGAAGGATATTCTACTGGCTACTATAACGTTAATGATTCTAATGGAATAAGTGTTCAATCGGATTCTGAAACCTTCAATATTAATATCGAAGCAAGTAATGTTGTTGTCAATGGAGTAATAACTTCTGAGTTGCAAGACCAAGAAGCAAGTCTTACAGATGCTACAATTATCTTATATCCAGAGACAGGAAGAAATGCTCAGACTGTAGAGGTTGATGGCACATATTCTAATGGTGAACTTTCTTGGTCAGCAAATGTAGAACCTGGAAATTGGATTGTTGTTGTTGAAAGTACAATTTTCGATGAAAACACAGGTGGCATTTCAATTGGCCACTTGAATGCAAATGTTGCAGAGGGTGGAACATTAGATATGGTTATGAAATCTGGAGGCTATGTTGAAATTGGAACCAATTGGGAAGATATTACTCTTGTTAGTCACAATGCAGGATCCTTGGGCACAGGTTCTGAAATGATTGTTGATGATGTAGAAGTTTCAATAGACATTGGACTTGATTCAAATTGGAATTACTCACTTAGTGATAATGGAGATTTGTCTATATTACTACCAGTAGGTGATTTCCGTATTTCTTCATCATTTACTACATTGCAACATGATAGAGAATTAGAGATGGACTACTCTGGAACTATTTTTGGTTTAGTTGAGCAAGGCATTGTCGACATTGATTTAAATTATCTAAGAATCGCTAATTCCGCATCAGCTGTATCAATTAATGCAGATACAATCACAAATGCAACATTTATTGACGCAGAATCACTAACACCAGTTATAGATGATGAAGAGTTCAAGACTATTGAGTTTGATTTGGACATTGATTATCTCGGTACAGAAATAAGCGATGTTCTTACAGTAAGTGGAATTCTGAAAGATTCTTTAGATTCTGAAGAATGGTCTATTCAAGTACTAAATGGAACAGAATGGTCTGATTCGACAGAAATAAACATCGGTATTGGAGAATCACTGGATGATGAAACAGTGTCAAACTTTAGCACTGTAAAGATGAGAGTAATTCTACCTAATGTGACATCATCCCTAAGTTTGGATGATGGTCATATGATTAGAATTGATGTTTCAGGAGAATCT
>JAKUNX010000065.1 GCA_022451835.1 Candidatus Poseidoniaceae archaeon | reverse complement strand
GCTGAGGAGGCGGTATCAGCACTTCCGATCTGACGAAGACTTGCGCGAAGGTCTCGAAGCAGATGAAAGAACTTGGACATGCAAAGAGTGCATTGCCTTTGGATAGAGATGCCAAGAAGACACGGCCTTACAATTTGATTTACTTGGCCAAAGAGCCAATTTTTATTCACATTTATGAGCCACCAGAAGACGATGAAGGTAATGGCGGTCAAATCCTATGGTTTGGTCTTGAACCGCAACTTTCTGAAGAAGAAGAAAATATGCGTCGAGAATTGGTTGAAACGTTATTACAAGAAGCACCAACTGCTCCGACTTTTACCACTGATGGAGAATTTGAAAATATCTTGACTCAAATGATTGAGCGCTATTCTGTACTTGAAAGTGAAGTAGGCGTCGCCCCAAGGCGGCAAGGTCGCTTGTGGGAAATGGTTGGTATGGACGACAAGCGTGTTGTAGTCAATCCTGAACAAAGAGAGCGTTTACAATATATTATTATTCGAGATTTAATTAAGAATGGACCACTAGAGCCACTACTTTCTGATGAGATGCTGGAAGATATCCACTCCGTAGGGTTGAAGCACATCCATATGGATCACAAAGTATTCGGGATGGTTACCTCAAACATTAGATTTAGAGAACGTGAGATGTTATCGCGCTATCTAAGAGCCATGTCAGAACGTATTGGCCGTCCAGTTTCTGACAATAAACCAATTATTGACGGTGCGTTGCTTGACGGTTCACGTATCAATATCATTTTCTCAGATGACGTATCTATGCTAGGTCCGTCATTCACCATCCGTAAATTCGCTGAAGAAACAATTTCAATTATTCAACTAATCAAATGGGGTACAATTTCTTCGCAAGTAGCGGCATATATCTGGATTTGTCTCGAGTACGGTATGTCTGTTTTGGTATCTGGTGAAACAGCATCAGGTAAAACGACAACACTTAACGCGATTTTACCATTTATTGATCACAATGTCAAAATCTATTCCGCTGAAGATACTCCTGAGGTAAAGGTCAGGCACAAGATTTGGCAGAGATTAGTCACACGTGATTCTAAGAATGAAGAATCGAGAGTCGAGATGTTCGATTTGCTGAAGGCTGCATTAAGAAGTCGTCCAAGATACATCATCATCGGTGAGATTCGTGGAGTAGAGGGTGCGACAGCTTTCCAAGCGATGCAGACAGGTCACCCGGTTATCGCGACTTTCCACGCATCATCGATCGTTAAGATGATTCAGAGATTTACTGGTGACCCAATCAATGTTCCAATTCGTTTCTTTGATAACCTGAACTTCGCTATTTTCCAAGAAGTTGTTGAGGCGCCTGGTGGTGGTATTGCTCGACGTGTAACTGGTATCGATGAGGTAATTGGCTACAATAAGCACAGTGACGGTGTTCTAACTCGTGGTATGTTCGAATGGGACCCAGTCAAAGACAAACACTATTTCCGCGGTATGTTCCAAAGCCACTTGTTAGAAAACAAGATTGCTGCTATGGCTGGATTTTCCAATAAGAGGGATATCTATGATGAAATGTTGCGAAGAGCTGCCTCTTTGGAAAGGATGGCTGAAAGAGATTTAACTCATTATGATGATGTATTTGACTTGCTTGGTATTTACTACAATAATGGATTCGAAGCCTTCGACCGAGCAGTTGACACTTGGACAGGAATCAATCACGGTTAGGAGGTTTGAGTATGGAGAGAATGCCGATCTGGCAAGTAGCGGTTAGACGGCTTGAAATGCCGATTGCGCGTTTCTTATTCATCTTCGTAGGTGGTGCTACATTTGTTGGATTGTTGGCTGCATTGGCTCTTATTTTCTTCACCGGTGGATTAGGTGATGGAGCGTTATTCCAAGGCTTCGCTGGAATTTTAATGATCATTGTATTTCCTTTGATTTGTGCTCTTGCTGCATTAGCATTTCCACTTCTTGAAGTTCAACGCTCAGCCACTAAGATCGAGAAAGAAATGCATATGTTCATCACAAGAATGGGTATCCTTTCTCTTGGAGAAGTAGGCGCAAAATCAATTTTTGATATTCTTAAGCAGATGTCTGATTATGGAGAATTAGCTTCTGAAGTAAAGCGTATTGAGACATTGGTAGACAAGTGGCATACATCATTACCCGAAGCTGCCAGAATTGTTGCACATCAAAGTCCAAGCCCATTATGGACCGATTTTCTTGACAGAATGGCGTTTTCAATTGAAGCGGGTCAGCCAATCGATGAGTTTATGCGTGCTGAACAAGAAACAGTTGCCGAGCAATATAACACTCTTTACGATACAAGATTAGAATCAGTTGATACTCTTAAGGAGATTTATGTCTCACTAGTTTCAGCAGGCTTATTCGCCTTGGTTATCGCTGGCATACATCTTGTTCTGTTTGAGGTTGGTTCACCCGATGCAGAACCGATTGAGATTTTTAGTAGAATTAGATTCTTGCTACTTGCAGGACTTGTTTTTGTTATTGTCCAGATTGGTGCAATGTTTGCTTTTAGAGCAACAATACCTGAAGACTTAACCTTTGCTAGAGATGATATGGATACGCCATTTAGAATCAATTTTCGGCGGGCTTTTTTGGTAGCAGGTGCATTTTCAATTTTACTTTCAGTTGTCATGTCAATAGCGGTAATGTCTGCTTGGGAGGTAGTAAGTGACCAATGGGATAAGTATGGGTTACTGGTTTTTGCGATTCCTCTATCTCCACTACTATTTCCGGCATTTATGATTGGTCGAGAAGAAAAAATGGTATTACGTAGGGATGAAACATATCCTGATTTCATTAGGGCTCTTGGAGGAACTGCTCAGGCCAGGTCGTCTGAACCATCTGCAACTATCAAGGCGTTGCGAGGTATTGATTTTGGTATGTTAGATGGTTCAATTGACAGACTTGAAAAGCGGTTATCGACAAGAATAGACTCGGATAGAGCTTGGGATTACTTCAATGCAGACACAAATTCAGCGGTTATTTCTCGTTACATGAGAATTTACATCGAGGGTTCACAGTCATCTGGTAGGCCAGCGGAAACTGCAGAGATGGTTAGCCGATCAGTTGGTAGTTTGCTGTCACTCAGGCGACGACGCGCACTTTCTGCCAGTACAATGTGGGGTGTTGCAATTGGTTTGTTAGTAGCCAGTGTAACAAGTCTCAACGTAACAATCTCAATTGTTTTACAACTTGGAGATGCGATTGCTGGCGTGGCGAGTGGACTTGCAGATACTGATGTTTCAGCCCTTTCTGACTTTGGTGGTGGTGTTGCATTGCCGGTTATGGAGGATGCTAGTTCGGTTGGAGAAAATATTAGGATGTTCAAAATCGTAGTATCTATTTTGATTCTCATTCAGGTTGCTGCTGTATCCTATATTGCTACAAGATTACGTGGTGGCGGCATTACTAGTTCTTTAGGACAAATGATTTCTTTACTGTGGATTGCCGGTATTACTTCTTGACTTACGGCATTTATACTTGAAGCAGCATCTTCAATATTCTCGGTCTAATGAGATTGTCAAGTATTATAGATTGATTTTGCAATCACACATTATGCAACCGGCACCCGGACCCCCTGTACAAGCCCCAGCACCTCAACCTATGCAGCCTATGGCGGCGTACCAACCACAACCAAAATTTCTTGATAAGTACGGCACTTACACTTTTAGCAAGTGGCTGATGATTGGTATTGTATTGATTGTTATTGGAGCGATGTTTAATGAGGTGACAGATTTAGTTGGAGCGCCTAATCCTGCAGATTATGATGATGCAAACAAATATGCTGAAGATCAATTCTCACATGAGAAACTTGGCACAACACTTGGAGCGTTTGCAAACATGTTGCAATCAGTAGGTTTTGGTTTGATAGGTTACGGCCTTCTAAGAGAAGCTAGTGAAGGAGATGCTCACCACACCGCAGTCAGAGTGACAGCAGTAATCACAGGTGTATTGGTAATTGGAAATATTGCAGCAGCAAATATATTGACACTTTGATTAGCGCTTCATTTCTTGTTTGATTCGTTTTTTAGTTGCAGCCCATGAACAGATAGGACACTGGGTTAAGTCGTGATTTCTTGCTGGACAGTATTCTCTGCCAAAGAAAATAATTTGCAGGTGTAATTTATTCCACAATTCTTTGGGAAAAATAGCTTTCAAGTCCTTCTCGGTTTTCTCGACATTCTTGCCGTTAGATAATCCCCAACGAGCAGCAAGTCTGTGAATGTGGGTGTCAACAGGGAATGCAGGTATGCCAAATGATTGTGCCATTACTACACTAGCAGTTTTATGACCAACACCAGGTAGGTCTTCTAATGCTTCAAATGATGCAGGAACTTCTCCATCATGCTTTTCAATCAATATTTCAGATAGACGACGAATATTCTTTGCTTTGGTTGGCGCAAGACCAACTTGTCTTATGTCTTCTAGAATCACTTCAACAGGCAACTTAGCCATCTCTTTGGCAGTTGGCGCTTTAGCAAATAGTGCTGGAGTGACTTCATTGACTTTCAAATCAGTTGTCTGTGCACTCATTAAAACTGCAACTAATAATTGAAAGGCATTTTCATGGTCTAGTGGAACTGGTGTTTCGGGGTATAATTCCTCGAGCATAGCAGCGATACGTTCTGCCTTGTCAATACGTTTCATTCACTCGCCTCTTCGTTTGAGGATTTCAGGTGGTATTCGATAAGTGTAGTCGATTGATTTGCCAAGTAGAGTGATTGCCTCATTGGAAAAAATCACTTTACTCACCATAGAATCGATGCCATGAAGTGGCATTGATGCAGAAAATTGACCATTGGAATAGATGGCAATTCCCGTTTCGACATCGGGTGCTCTAGAAGTGAATGATGCCATTTCTTCATTGTGGAGTACTGTACCCAATCCCTCGAAAGTCTGAGTGAACTTTGCGATTATCTTGTCCCATTGTTCAATGGTAAATTCTTCATCCATGACTAATCATCAACCTTCGTACTCGCCACCAGTAAGCCAGCCAAAAACTAATCCTAAACCAACTGAAATCATTGGTATGACATTACAAATCAACGTTTCCAACGGCTCAGTATTAGGCTTGCCAGCAATGTACCAGATTATCAATGCAAGAAACATTCCTGGTAGCACCATGGAAGCGCCCATAATCATGGTTCGTAATGTTCGCATAATTTAGCCACTTCCTCGCATTTGATGAATGTATGTTCACGAAAGGCGCGCGGCCAACGCATCTGCAGATAGTGAATTTAGAATATCATTAGCTTCAAGCCAGCCTTTCCTTGCCGTCATAACACCGTATGCAAAATCACTCAAGCCGCGTACTGAGTGAGCATCAGGATTAATGATGACGGGGACATTGTTAGTCTTTGCATATTTACATAGCCGCCAATCTAAATCTAGTCGATACGGACTTGCATTCAATTCCACTGCTTTTAGCCGACCTGCTTCATTATGTTCAGCCATATGATCGATTACGGCAAACATATCAACTTCGTAACCATCTCTGCCCTGTAGGATTCTTCCTGTTGGATGTCCAAGAACATTGGTTGCAGGATGGTCAATACAACGAATTAGTTCTTCAGTATTGGTTACCTCATCACGATTCTTCCACTTTGTCATAGCGTGAACAGATGCTACGACATAATCTAATTCAGCCAACACGTTGTCAGGATGGTCCAACTTCCCACCTTCCAAAATATCAGATTCGACTCCATGGAATAATCTGAAATCGACACCCTCATTTGCCCATGTAGCATTATATTGTTTTATTTTCTTACCTTGGTCAAGTAGATCTTCAGCACTCGCTCCGTTAGCCACTTTAAGGGATGGTGAATGGTCAGCAACGCCTAACCATTTCCAGCCAATGTTACGAGCCGCATCAGCCATTTCCTCCAGTGTTGCATCGCCATCAGATAGAGTAGTGTGATTGTGTAAAGCACCTTTGACATCAGATGGGATAATCAATCTAGGCAACAATTCATCATTTGCTGCAGCGATTTCACCAGTATCTTCTCTAAGTTCTGGCGGTACCCAATCAAGTTCTAAGTGCCGGTAAATTTCAACTTCATCAACTGCTGGCAAAGATAGATGAGCAGCAGCCATGCCTTTCAGTTCACCAGCCTCTGCTTCAGGTATGAGACCAAATTCACTTAATCTCAAACCACGGTCTATCGCTCTTTGACGCATGACAATGTTGTGCTCTTTACTACCGGTGAAGTAGGCTAGTGTAAATGGAAATACTTCAGGAGTTACCAATCTAACTTGAGCGTCAATTGTTCCACCGGATTCGAGTTGCTCGTAATCATCGCCTCCTATAGCATCCATTACATTCGGGTCAATATGGCCTATAGTGAAACCTCCGTCGAAAATACTGGTGTCAAGAATTAGACTTATTTTTGAGTCTCCTGCACCTTTGACATCAGCGATTCCAGGTAATGCTAAGATCGCTTTACTAACTTGTTCTTTGTTTTCATCAAGTACTCCAACTACTACATCAAGGTCGCCAATAGTTTCCCTTCGCCGACGAGCACTACCGGCTAACTGTGCTTTGATAACACCATCAATCGAGGCGATTTTTTGCTCGAAAGCTTCACCATACATTAGCCCAATATCCAGGCGACGACGAGATCGAAATCTTGCTAATAGTTCGATGCCATCTAGCATTTTCTGCTGAGATTTTGCACCAAAACCCTTCAAACTTGCAATTGCATCATCTTCTGCTGCCTGTTTGAGTGTAGCGATAGAGTCAACACCCAACTCTTCGTTCATTATTTTGCTTCCCTTTGGCCGCAGGCCAGGTATTCCAAGCATCTCAATAAGTCCTGGAGGAGTATTATTGTGTAAATCGATCCAGTCATTTGGCCAACGCCCTTCGCCAACTGCTTGTGATATTGCCGAACCTAATCCTTTACCTATGCCTTTAATTTCGAATAACTGACCAGTTGCGACAAGCTCTCCAAGGTCTTCAGTAATACCGCCCAGAGTTCTACTAGCATTTTGATAAGAACGGAGTCTAAACACATTAGCTCCTTGTAGTTCGAGTAATACTGCAACTTGATGTAGTGCAGCTGCTATTTGATTACGAGAAAAATATGGTGGGCCGCTGGGTCTCGGCTTAGGTAATGAGAAATCGCCGCCTGCCATGTACCAAACAAAGCCAAGTTGTTCTCAAACCTTGTCATAAGTCATAGAGGTGTATTTTGACATAACCGTGCTTAAGAACATCAAACAACAGGATGCTCCATGGCAGGTGTTGACCCAGTATTCATCGAGCATCTTGCCGAAGCATTATGCGGCATCTCAGCCGTATTGTTTACCTTTATTGCAACCTTTTCACGTTCGGAAAAAGCAGAGTATATGGCGCAAAACATCATTGCTGTATCTCTGATTTTGTGCGCTATTGTTCTGTGGTGGCTTGCTTTATCAGGCGGCTCTCTTTGGGGTTCAAATTATTTACCAAAGCCATTATCTTTAGTTTGTGTAATCATTGCATTTTCAGCCAGAATGAATATCAAAGGCACCAACATCTCATTTGGTGCTAATCCACATTCGATTGGCAAAAAAGAAGAAGAGTAGCTCAAATAATTTCGCCACGAGGTTCGTGGTCACCATCAGATGTTAGGTTTTGATCTTCTTGTGATGATTCTTTTTCCATCTTCTTTTTAATGAAGTCTCGCATGTATTCTGGCAACTCTCCATTCACGAAGATAACGTCATTGACCGCGTCAAGTTTCATCAGTGAATAGAAAATTTGCATTGCGGTCATTGGAGTCGATGAACAACCATTACAACCACCATCAAGTGATAACATGATGTTGCCATCAGCAGTATCAATTACAGTAACAACACCATCGTGCGCGTCAAGGACTTCTTGAACAGGTCCGATTTCTGCCAGAATCTCTTCCGCGCTGATTGCCATGGTAAGGCGAGGAAGCCGTCTTTAATGAATCATTTCTTATTAATCTAAAGAAAACAGTAATCGGCGGTAAGAAAGTGGTCTACAATCCTGTATTAATGCGGGATTTACAGGCGAACCACTTATGAGGAGTTCGCAGGTCGCCGGCTCAATAGGTGTTTATTATGGATATTACAAACATACCTTTGATTGCAGCAGGGACAGGTCTTTTTGGACTTGTAATTGCTTTTATGTTATACATGCGAGTGAACAGTGTAAAGATTGACAACAAAGTTGTTGCTGACATTACCGAAGAAATACAAGATGGTGCTATGGCCTTCCTCAAGGCAGAGTACAGAATTCTTGGATTATTCGTTGCAGCAGTAGGTGTTCTACTGTTCGTTCTCAACGACGTTGAGACAACAATAGCGTTCTTTGCTGGTGCACTTGCTTCAGTAGCCGCTGGTTTCTCTGGAATGAGAGCAGCAACTTCCGCAAACGGCAGAACCGCAATGGCTGCTAAGAGTGGTGGACAACCAGCTGCACTTGCTGTATCATACAATGGTGGCGCAGTTATGGGGCTATCAGTTGGAGGACTTGGTCTACTAGGCATCTCGCTAATCGCTTGGTGGTTAGGTGCTGGTGAAGCCGCATCAAGTAGTGGAGATGCAGCAGCAAGTGGTTTGAATGTAATTCAAGCCGCAGCCGGTTTCGGTATGGGTGCTTCTTCAATCGCCCTCTTCGCTCGTGTTGGTGGTGGAATTTACACCAAGGCTGCAGACGTCGGTGCTGACTTAGTCGGTAAGGTCGAAGCAGGTATTCCTGAAGATGACCCAAGGAATCCTGGTGTAATCGCTGACAACGTTGGTGACAACGTTGGTGACGTAGCCGGAATGGGCGCTGATATCTTCGAATCCTTTGTCGGTTCAATTATTGCTGCAATGATTATTGCTAACGAATTCACCGGCGATAATGCAGCAGATTATGTTCTACTGCCAATTCTCTTAGGTTTCATTGGCTACGCCGCATCCATAATCGGTGTATTCTCGATGGCCTTACTAAAGAATGGTAAAGATCCAGCAGCAGCACTAAGAAACACCACATTCATTGGTGCAATTCTATTTGCTGCCGGAGGCTATGCTGCAATTCAACAAGGGCATATCGATGTTGAATATGGTGTAATGCACTCAGTAGTTCTTGGAAGCGTTGTAGGAATTCTAATCGGCCTGGTTACTGAATACTATACTGGTATCGAGCCGGTATTTGGTATCAAGACCAAAGCGATTCCACACATTGGTGAAATGTCTAAGACCGGACCTGCAACCAATGCTATCGCAGGATTATCTGTTGGAATGATGTCAACTTTTATTCCAATCCTTTTGATCGCTCTTGGCATTCTTGGTGCTAACGAATTTGGCGGTGATGATTTAGGATTGTATTGTATTGCTATGGCTGCTATGGGTATGCTAGCAACTGTTGGTGTGACAATGACAGTCGACGCTTATGGACCAGTTGCAGACAATGCTGGTGGAATTGCTGAGATGAGTGGACTTGGCGACGATGTCCGTGCAATTACCGACGAACTAGATTCCATCGGTAACACTACTGCAGCAGTAGGTAAAGGATTCGCTATCGGTTCAGCAGCTCTAACAGCTCTTGCATTATTCGCTGCATACAACACTGCAGTAGGTGGAGTTTCTCTTAACCTAACCGAACCAATAGTTGTTATC
>JAKUNX010000064.1 GCA_022451835.1 Candidatus Poseidoniaceae archaeon | reverse complement strand
GATTATTCATTGATTCAGGATAAAATACACTTCACTGGTTTTGGTGGCGAGTCTAGCAAATTCCTACGTATGGCAAGGAACAATATCGCGTGATATGATATTAATCGCTACTCTGAGACTTGGAGAGAAGTCCGCTAGTATACACACTTATTTACGATTGAAGTGATTTCACGAGGCATGGATAGGAACCTCAACGTCTTGCATGAGTGGTTTCTTGGCAAAGGTGCTGATTTAAAAATACGCAGACTAAGCCTTACATTAGCAATAGTTGGTTTTCTCTTTCACCTGTCGCTTTGGCTAGCTTACACGATGGAGATTCTTGATATTGGAAATGCATCACCCGACCTACTCGATTCTCCGCTTGACGCGCTTTATACACCTTTTTCAGTTCTACTTGCATACGAAGTTTACCAATTAATTCGAGCCATCCCTGAATCATTTTCAACCGCAGTCGGCAAACAATTCGAAATAGTCACGCTATTGGTTGTTAGAGATATATTCAAACAATTATCAGATCTTGATTTTAGCGGAGGATGGTCAATTGATTCTGAATTAAAATTCATCATTGTTGAGTGCATCACTTTTGTGATTTTATTTGTTACTTCATTGATTTATCGTGCCAATAGTTCATCTGAAATGAAACTAGATTTTGAGAATGAAGATTTGGTAAAATTTGTCGAGAATAAACGTATCATCGCGCTATTTTTGCTCGGCACCTACGCGATTATAGCATTGTTTTCTTTTACTAACTGGTGTGTTTCTCTAAGTGAAGGTGATGGCTCAGTAACGAGAGAAATTTTCTTCCTAGATTTTTTCACCGTGCTAATTTTAGCTGACATTCTAATCTTATTAATTTCATATGGATATTCAATAGATTTCACGAATCTAGCGCGCAATACTGGATTCATCCTCTCAACTGTGGTTCTCAGAGTTGCTATTTCTGCGGGAGGATTATCTTCGACGATTTTGTTTATTCTTGGTGGATTAATTGGCATTGCTGTATTAATCATCAGTTTGAAATTTGAAAGGTTCGATAATGAGGATTATCATCTCAGTTCTGAGTAAGATCTTCCATTACTAACCTAGTAGTGGCTTTGGCTGAATTAATTACACCTGGTAATCCTGCACCAGGATGAGTGCCAGCGCCGACAAAGTACAACCCCGGGATTTTCTTGTCTTTATTATGAGGGCGAAAGTACGCGCTTTGAGTTAATTTGGGTGCTACTGAAAATGCTGAACCTTGGAAAGCAACTAATTCCCTTTCAAACATATTGGGTGTAAAGTGTCTTCTGGTAACTATATGTTTACTGAGTTCTGGTAATTCTACTTCTAATGCTTGGATTATTTTATCAGCATATTCTTCAGCAATAGAATCCCAGTCAACATCGGCTCTACCTAGATGAGGTACTGGTGCTAAGACATAACCAGCACTACACCCCTCAGGGGCAAGTTTTGGATCTGTAACTGTTGGAACATGAAGATACAAACTAAAATCATCTGGCAACTTGTACCCTTTGAAAATTTCATCAAGTAATTCTTTGTAACGAGGACCAAATAAAATTGTATGATGTGCTACATCTTTGTATTCGATGTCTGTGCCAAAATGAAGAACAAATAAGGACATAGACCAATCCATTTTTTCTAACTTTTTGGCACGCTTTTTTGCTATTTTGTGGTTTCCATAAATTTGTTTGTAAGTGTGATGTATGTCTGCATTTGAAACTACAACATCAAAGTTCTGAGCATTCCCCGTACCATCAATTATTTCATGCTGATTTTTATCGGTTAACCTCGCCTGCTTAACCGGGGAATTTAGACGGATTTTCCCTCCTAATTCTTCGAATAATTTTACCAACGCTCTAACCAATGCATGAGTCCCCCCTCGAGGAAAATAAACACCCCATTGACGCTCCAAGAAATGAATCAAAGTATAAATCGAAGAGGTTTGAAACGGATTTCCGCCAACAAGCAGAGAATGAAAACTCATTGCTTGTCTAAGGTGTTCATCTTTCACATACTTTGAAACGGTTTTGTAAACCGAGCGTTCTGCTCTTAATTTCATCAAATCGGGGGTTACTCTAAGCATATCTGAGAAACGTAAAAATGGTCTGTCAACTAAATCTGTATACCCTTTGTCAAATACTTTTTCTGAATATTTGAAAAATTTCTGATAACCTATTGCGTCCTTTTCACTTCGCTGGCGGATTTGTTCAAGCATTTTATCCGCATCGCGGACATAATCAAAACGGTCACCGTCACTCCAAATAAGCCGATACATGGGTGAGACTTCCATCAGTTCAATGTAATCCTCCAGCTTTCTATCAGTCAACTCAAACAATTCTTCAAGTGTGTGTGGTGCAGTTACCACTGTAGGTCCTGCATCGAAGGTATATCCGTCATCGTGATAGACATAAGCGCGTCCTCCTGGCTTGTCTCTAGCCTCATACAAAACAGTGTTAACGCCAGCACTTTGCAATCTAATTGCCGCGGCTAATCCACCAAAGCCACTTCCAATGACTGCCGCTGATTTATCGAAGTTGGTGGACTCTGGCATAATTCGACGCTCGTGATTAAGGTAAATAAAAAGCCGTTTTTACTTGTGTGAGAAATAAGTATTAAATGTCGTCAAAAAAACAGTCATTTAAAAGCGTAATAATCTCATAACTTTGATTAGGGCCCGCTTGGCTCAATAAAATTCGGAATGTTCACTATGTCAAATGAAAACTTAACACCCGATGAGTCACTCGCTCTCAACGGCGAAAGTTTCCATTGGGCAAAGCGTTTTCTGGGCAAAAAAATGGGTCTGGAAGCAGCCAAACTGTACGCTTTTTGTCGGCTACTCGATGACATGGCAGACGGGGACATAGAGAATGGTCCACAGCGACTTGTCAAAATTCGTGCAGCTCTGATCGAGGGTAATACTGAAGCTGACCCGGCGCTGCGTTCATTTGCTCCGCTAATGGAAGATCAAGAATTCCCATTACCAGTACTAATTGCACTAATCGACGGTTTACTTGATGACCAACGAGAAGAGGTAATAATTGCCGACGAAGCTGAATTATTACGCTATGCGTATAGAGTGGCTGGAACTGTTGGGCTGTTGATGTGTCACGTCCTTGATTGTCATGACCCGGACGCTAAAGCACATGCGATAGATTTGGGTATTGCAATGCAATTAACCAACATTGCTCGTGATGTACTAGAGGATGCCGAGATGGGGCGACGCTATTTGCCAACAACATGGACAGGAGATATAACCCAGAAGCAAATCGTTTCTTGTGCACAACATCCGGACTCTGCTGAGGCTCAAATCATACCCAAATCCGTTGAGCGACTGCTGGAAATGGCCGAAAGATTCTACATTAGTGGTGCCAAAGGGTTTTCTGCACTCCACTGGCGTGCCCACATGTCGATAGCAATTGCCGCAAAAGTATACCGCCAGATAGGCGTTCAACTAGCTAACCGGAAATATATTTGGCACGAAGGACGACAGATTACTACTCGAACAACCAAGTTAATTTGTTCACTAAAAGCCATTTCTGGATTATTCAAACGAATCAGTCGAAGAAAGCATGAACACAACTCGAACCTCCACACCTCTCTGAGGGGGCTACCCTATGTCTCGTGACATCGAGATTATTGGCGACGGTTGTGCTGCACTTTCATTTGCCGCAAGAGCCAGTGAGATAAATGGTAATGTGACACTGATTAGGCCAAGCAATGCGCCTGCAGCCAAAGATCATGTTTGGGGATTTTGGAGCGACCCTATACTACATCAAACTGAAAATATTCCTAAATCTACTTGGAAGAAATGGGCAATCATCACTGATAATGATCGTGTTGTTCTTGAATCAGAAAATAAATCATATAATGCGTTCAAACGTAGTGATTGGACAAAACATTGTGAAAATTTAGCTAAGATGGCAAATGTGAAATTCATCAATGAATCAGATTGGGAAAGGTCTGCCGACTCAACGGTCTTCGATACAAGACCTCCAATTATTCCCAATGGTTGTGTTTTACAGCACTTTCATGGCATTGAAATTTCAACTACGGAAAAGAAATTTGACCCAAACGTTGCCATATTAATGGATTTTAGAGTAGATCAATCAAAAGGTTTGCACTTCATCTATTTGTTACCTTACTCAGAAACTGAAGCACTGATAGAGTCGACAATTTTCTCGACAAACGTGGTTGAAAAACAGTATTACTTGGACAATATCAAGTCTTACCTTGAAAGTAATTATCAGATAGATGAATACTTTACCACTCACCAAGAAAGTGGTGTTATTCCGCTAGGTAAACTAGCATTACATGACCCCAATATTCCAGGCCTTGGAACGAATGGAGGGGCTACTAGGCCGGCAAGTGGCTATACATTTTTATTCATCCAAAGGCAAATTGAGGCAGCCATAAAGTCAGCAAACAATGGCGATGGAATTCGTTTTAAAAATCCTCACAAACGGATTGATTTATGGATGGATTCGATTCTTTTGACTGTACTAAAACATTGGCCGGAATACGGTCCAAACATATTCCTGCGCATGGGTAAGGCATTGAGCGGAGAACAGTTTGTCAATTTTTTGAGCGGTGATGCAAGTTGGTGGCTTAGATTAAGAGTAATTTTTGCTATGCCTAAGTGGCCTTTCATCAAAGCACTAACTAAGAACATTTTACCAAGTCGTAAGTCCTCAAATGCGGTGGTGGCTTGATGGAGTTAATTTCAGCGCTACTTGAATTAGGAATATGGAATTTAATTGGGCTTGCTGGAATTGTTCTGATTGGATTGCCTCATGGTGCATATGATGGTGCAGTTGCAATACATTTAGGGATTGTCAAACGCTTCTCTAGTCTTGTAAGATTCATGGTGATATATGTCACATTAGCAGCATTGGTAGTCGTATTGTGGATGGTTGCACCAATCATTAGCCTAATCGTGTTTCTTACGATTAGTATGCTGCATTTTGGTGCTGGAGATGTGAAAAACGGTCAAGGTGCATTGGGTTTTACTGAAGCTTTAGCACATGGTGGTTTGGCCATAGTTGGCATAAGTCAATTTCATAGAAGTGAAGTAAACCAAATCTTCTCTTATTTGATTGAACAAGATACAAGTTATGTGTGGTTGGCTGTTGATGCCCTCACTGTAGTAACAATTGCTGCAATAATTACCTGTATTGTACAAGCATCAAAAAACCCAAAATGGTCTGCTACGATCCTTGAATTACTACTGCTTGGAATAATTTACGCAATAGCACCACCGCTGCTTGGGTTTGCAATTTATTTCTGCTGTGTACATTCTGCTCGACATTTCAAAAAAATATATGCCTCAATTAAGCAATCTGTATCTAATTCAAGTATCAGAAATCAAGCGATACTATTCACGTCATTAAGTTGGATTTCTGCTGGAATAGCGTTTTGGATGTTCGCCGATTTTGCTGACCCTGGACCAGCATTAATGCGCATTACTTTCATCGGACTAGCAGCACTAACTGTGCCACATATGATACTAATTGACGGGATTTCAAAAATTAGAACTAATGTTAGTTGATTAAGATTAAAGTTGTAAGATTATTGATTTAGATTAGGTAGGTTCTCAATTAGGGTTGATTCACTAGCCAACCTTGTTCTCGCCTTCGGAGGAAACGGGAAAATGCCTGCAAGCACTTGCGAACACCAGTATACCGTTCGATTACTGAAACCTTCTAACCATTGTGTAGTGTCTTTACCATTGGAAATCAAATTTTTGTAAGATTCTAGAGAATGGCTTACTTCGCTAATCCAAGGATGACCTTCGGAGCCAAATACCCCTGATTTTTTCGCCCTAAATTGTGCACGCTCAACCAATTCACCAGCTACTCTAAACCACTCCAAATCATTGGCATTTGTAGCGGTCAAATCTGATTCTGCCCCATCTATCATTAACGCAACTGCTTCACTTAGCCATATATCGCCATAATTTACCGCCCAGCCCCAGCCTTCTTTCTTATCATAGGCGGCTTTGAAAATCTCGATTGCAGCATGCCATTCTTTTTGCAGCATCAATTCAATTCCTTCGTACCACATAAATCTGGCAGCCTCTAGAAGTCTTTTCTGATAGCAACCCTTTAGATTCTGTTCCGCATAAAGTCTAACATCATTATCGCCGAAAGCAAGTGCGTAACCGAGATATAATTCACATTCAAAAAGGGTGTTCTCAAGCAACTTGTGGACATTCATATGATATCCTCCCAAATGACCCCACCATTTGCCATTATCAAGGCGAGGATGAGATTCAAGCAAATCTCTCAATCGGCCTAAATCCTCAAGCATAATATCGCAGGTTGCCCGATTGATTAATCTCCGACTTTCCCATTCACTCCAAGTTTGATTAAGATCTTGCACTATTTTACTGGCTGCTGAACGGGCTTTAGTCTGAACTTGTTCAAATGCATCGGCATCAAAATCATTCGGTGATTCATTACCTTCAACTTTGAAACGTATTTCCAAACGAATTAGCCCTATTGAATCATCATTCCATGCAGTAGTACTTACTGCAACAAAATCTACATCATAACTAGAATCTCGGTATGGGTCAAATTGCACTATACCGCTGAGATTACCACTGTCTGAAAATTCAATCCCAGGAGGCAATCGAGGGAGAGTGGGTGCTTGCAAAAATCCATCTTTTATCGGAAAAGAATCATCCAGTTTGTAATCTAATTGCTCACCAACTTTGACATCTCCAAGGTTAACTTCATGGCGGGTAATTTTGACATTATTTCGGTCAGCGCAACGATAATGTTCACTATACAATTCAGCATGTAGCCAGTTCTTTGGACAATCATTGCAGCAAAAACATCGGCCTCTTCGATAGCTTTGATATTGAAGTGGAAACGAATCATTGGTACAACAAAGATTAGATTCTTTAACTGAAATCTGACTGGATTTATTTTCTTGCTCCAAGTCGGTTTTGAGTTCAGCAAGAGCATCATTACGAGATAGGATATTCATGTCCTCTTCAGTTGCTTTGCGACAAAAATTATCACTGTCTTGAGGAACGTAAATCAATGTATAGTCTCCCTCTAATGCTACTTGATAAGGCGCTACGTCTTCCTTTGGCCAATTATCTTCACGATAGTTGTGAGCTATTATTCTACCTAGTTTCCACCCTTGTTGACCAAGGTTACACATTACTGTGGTTCCAACTTTAAAACGATATTCTGACATAATAAGCCCATATTGCCACGCAACGTATTCATTCAATGAAAATCATGTTGTGACAGAGTTGTCTGCGCGCTCAAATCTTAAATTGATTTGTTTTTGATAATTAGTTGATATCCGCTTGTAGAGACTTTTTACCACTATATTCAAGAAATTTGAACTAATCACTTTCTGCTTCTGCTAGACTGACGACTGCGACTACGGCTACCATGGATATCGAAAACAATCTTGGCTCGGCGTCTAACTCCAATATCGCCTTTAGCCTTGTAAGACATACTAATTCCGGTTTTTCTCGCTGCCTTTTCATCAACTATCGGTGCAGGATAGTCTAGGTCTATCCGGCAGTTGTATTGCTCCTGTTCGGACTCTGACATCATCCAAGGTTGGTGAATGTGTTCTGCAGGGACCTTAGCCAATTCAGGCACCCAACGTCTAATAAAATCACCATCAGGGTCGTGATCGATAGATTGCTTGCCAATAGAATAAGCCCTCACAGAATTGATTCCAGTAACTCCTGATTGCATTTGGACTTGTGACCAATGAATCCCCGGTTCGTAATCCAAGAATAGATTAGCTAAGTGCAAACCTGTAGCCTGCCAAGGCAGCCATAGAGTGTAGGATGCAACTGATTGCAACATCGCGCGCATTCGGAAGTTAATCCAACCAGTAGCGGTCAGATACCTCATACATGCGTCAAAAAACGGCCAACCGGTTTTTCCGTCTCGCCAAGCGATGAACTTTCTCTGGTCTAACTGTCGATTGAGCAACTCATCAAGCTCGGGATTAATGGCAATTTCATCCATCGTTGCCTCAGCCTCTAAACGCTGCATAAAGTGACAATGCCAAGCAAGACGACTTTGAAACGAGGTAAGACTTGAGGTGAATCCAATGTTTTCAGTTGAACGCGGGTCGACCTTTACTTGCCGCTGCCTTGCTACGGTGTGGTGAAACACCTGTTTGATGGAAAGACAACCTGCGCTCAGATAAGGAGAGATTCTAGAACACATTACTTCACCTGTAATAGGGCTAGACATTCCCTTACGATAGCCTCGTCCTCGTTCATTAAGAAACGAGTTCAGGGTCGATAAGGCCGCCTCTTCTCCGGGAATGGGGCGATATTCTAAGCTCCTTGAATCAAGTCCAAGTTCTTTCATTGTTGGAATCTCATCACTGCGACTACCGCTTGGAGAAGGCATGGAACTTGGCTTAGGAAATAATTCTGCACTGACTCTCTTGTCACGATATTTCTTCCAGTTATCTCTATTTTTGAGTTTCCTTACAACGCCATTTGAGGGATGTTCAACAAACTTTACCCGGTTGAAATCACACCATTCAGCAACCTGTTTATCTCTATCCCATGACCACTTTAATCCAGTTTCTTCGTTAGCAATGATTGAATCAATATCGTATTCTAAATTTAATGTTTCTAATGCTTCAAAGATATTGCCATAATTGAATTTGATGACGCCGCCAAGTTGGTGAATATCTTTACTTAGACTACGTAGACAATCTAACTCCCACTCGATGTGAATTGCTGAAACATCTGAGCGCGAAGTACGTTGGGAATCTAAATTGAACAGACAAATTATTGGTAAATTGCGTTTTATTGCATCGCTGATGGCTGCGTTATCATTGAGACGTAAGTCTCTTTTGAACCAGACAATATTAACCGACACGTTAGATTAAGCGGCTATTCATCTATTAATCTCTGTATGTGAATTATGATTGGTAATCATCCCAAAAGTCAGCATTGTGCACAGTGAAAATTAAGCTAAACAGATTTCGATTGAAACTTAGCTTTCTTCGGTTTCCTTTTTCCTCTCAATAAACAATGCAACAGAAATTATCGTACATAAAACCCAAAATGCAGAGACAAATGGTGTATTTTCTTCATCTTTGGATTCTTCAGTTTCAGAAGTGTCATCCGATTGTTCATCTGATTGAGGATCACCGCTCTCAGCAATTATTCTTTCAATCAGAACGCTAATTTCACCAGATTCCCAAGATTCTTTGTCGTTAGATTGTGAATCTAATACTTCATACGAGAGATCGAAAGGCGAATCAATCTGTTGACACATCTTTGGAATTAAATTTTCTAACATGCTTTTATCTTGCTTAACTATTGCATGATGATTATTTAACCAACCAGTGTTCCAATAATATTCTACACCACCTAATGTATAGCAAATCTCTAAAACATCTAGCATTTTATCTAAATCTAAATCATTAAATTTACCATATTGATTACCCATTACTTCTTCATACTCCGATTCAGAAATTGGGTGGAAATGAGTATCTTCACCATGACTATGAGCATCATCACTATCGTCAGCAGAAATCTCTGCGGAATCAGATTCATAGCCATATGATGAAACCAAATCTAAATCTAAGTTCAAGTTCTTGCCACATGAATTAGCAATGTATAGTTGATTTTCTGATACTGAATCTATTGGCAAACTATACAAAAATTTACTACCT
>JAKUNX010000063.1 GCA_022451835.1 Candidatus Poseidoniaceae archaeon | reverse complement strand
ACGCCGATCCGAATTCTTGCTTCCTACTAGAGCGAGGAATGCGAACACTCCATGTTAGAATGCCACAAATTTGTGATAATGCAGCAGAATTGGCTAGACGCTTAGATGCCCACCCAATGATTGAACGAGTAAACCATCCATCATTACCGTCCCACCCTCAATATGAAACCGCGCAAAGAATCATGCCAAAAGGCACAGGAATGATTGGCTTTGTGGTTAAAGGAGGCGATGATGCCGCACTATCATTTATGCGTGGATTAAAGATGATTTACGAAGCAACAAGCCTTGGAGGTGTCGAATCACTAGTCGAATGCCCATTTAATTCAAGCCATATGATGATTCCAGAAGATGTTAGGCATGCTGCCGGATTAGTGCCAGGCTATGTTCGAATGAGTATTGGCATTGAAGATATTGAGGATTTATGGGCAGATATTGAAAGAGGCTTTGCTAACGTTTGAGTTAAGCTTCACCAGTATCTTTTTTCAATTGGGCAAGTTGAGTAAACCATTGTTTTTGCAGTTGTTTAACTTCATCATTTGAACAAGCAAGCAATTCTTTTCCAGTTTCAAGTAGATATTTAGTTGTACTCATCCAGGCACTAGCTTTGTTTCTTGCATCACTATCAAAATGCCACTCTTGGCCAGAGGATCGTTCAGCAGCAAGTAGCCATGCCCATGAAGCAGCTGCTTCTGAAATAGAAGAATGTCTCGATATAGCAACGCGCTCTGCCTTTCCTAGACCTTCTAACAGACCAATTCTTATCAAGTCAACAATATGTCCGCATGCGCCTTCTAACTCACCTAGTTTGGTAGGAATCAAAGAAGATAGTTTGGCTTTTTCTCTAGCGCTATCGAGGCTTTTGAGGAACTTGCCGAATGGCTTTGGTTTGGTATTTTGCTTATGCCAAATTTCTTCAGACTCTTCACCAACAATACCAATTTCTCCTAAAGCCTCGAGTCCAAATTCTTCCCATAAAACACCAAGAACATCACCGCAACTTGCTCCCTCAATAATTTCAAGTGAAGGCGTTTTCCTTTCAGAAGTTTCACCGCGGGTATTTATCCTCAGCCCCATGTCATCATCGAAGCCAGCACTATAGCAAGCGAGTAAAATATGGGCAGCAAGATCTCTTTCATCATTTGAACCGGCAACATCATCCAATGCACCCCTTATTTCTTCAAACGAATTTCCTTGATACCATTTTGCATTAATAATCAAACCTTCTTCAATAGAATCCAATACTGAACGCCTAATTGCTTGGGCAACGACCCCTTCATTCATGACCAGGCCTTGCCAAGCATCGAGGATTTTTTCAACACCCTCTAACGCTTGTGAGGGAAGCTCCTTTTCTTCAGGCCAACCCTCAGGAATCCATTTTGCATCAATATCGACAATCGAAGGCAAGAATGGTGGCAGCATTGATAGTGCAAGATGTTGAATAAATGAAGTGTCTTTCTTATCTCCAGATTCTAATTCATCAAAGCCAATGTATAGGGAAGGTCCTTCTTTAAACGAAAAAGTAATGCAAGCATTTGGCAGCAAACCATTTTCCAACTGATTAAAATCAATACTATTGGTTAACCAGATTTTTTTATCTTCAATTGAATCTTGTTTGAAGTCAAACCTTGAGCGAGCGACCACGTCTTCAACCCATTCAATTGGTGGAGACGGCTTAGGGCCAGTACAAACAAACCCCCCCTTCCATGAGAAAAAATACATGCCACGTTTAGCATGTTCCTCCCACGGCAACATTCGAAGAGTGACGTTAGAATAGTTCTGCAAACCAGCAAGATATCCCTGTTTTCCATCTCCTCTTCTGACGAAGGACGCTGAGCCAAATGATGCAGAGGAGAATTTTCCAACAGTAGTGAATTCTTCATCATGACAAGCGTGTAGTGAGCCTGCAAAGGCCTTCGCAACAGGGTCTCCACGTTTAGCCATCATCCGTTTTGATAGCCACTTAGTATCATATTTTTTGGCAATAATACCATCCAAAATTTTCAGAGTTTTGGTAACAGGATCGGTTCTGCCCCAGCGCATTTTACCTTTCCACAACATTTCGGGCAAATGCGCATTGGGATTTTCTAATAACTTGGTTAAATCTTTTTTCAATTTCTTTGCAGTTGCCTCATTAGCGTGCTTAGTGCCTCTAAGTCTGACCTTCTGCCTTTTTTGCCCGGGAAACTCAACTTGTGCTGGTCGTGCCATAGTTTCCCCTCAAACCACCCAATCAAAGGTATGGTTTGAGTTCTTCGTGAGCCTGACCAAATCATGAAACACATTCATGATGCAGTTTATTGTCCCCCTAACATGGCTGAAGCCGTTTTACTTGGAATTGCCCAAGATGGCGGCAGACCACAAGCAGGCTGTAACAAATCTTGTTGTATTGGACTATCTCCTGAGGAGTATAGTTATCCAACATCGCTCGGCATTATCGAGCAAGATAGACTTCATATCATTGATGTTACAAGGCAATTAGCGAACCAATTACAATTTTTAGAAAATAAGATTCCGAGCGATGTTTGGCTCACCCATGCACACTTTGGACACGTCGATGGCTTAGGCTTGTTTGGACGAGAAACAATAAATGCCAAGGGGATAAATCTCCACGTTTCCAAACAAATGATTGACTTAATTAATCAAACACCTCAATGGAAACTAATGCTAGATCAAGGAGTATTTCTAATCGATGAAATAACTGATAAACAACCCAAAGAGAATGCTGAATTTACTATGACGCCCATATTAGTGCCACATCGAGCTGAACTATCTGATATGCATGCATTCATTTTACGTGGTGAGAATAAATCATTACTATATCTGCCTGACCATGATACTTGGGAAGAGACTTTGGCGATGCACAATGCAGAGAATATTCGCCAATGGTTGAAAGATTTAGCAATTGATGTTGCATTAATTGATGGAACCTTTTGGTCAAGTGATGAACTTCAATCACGCAATCAAGAAAATGTACCCCATCCTCCCATCAAACAGACTCTTGAGATGTTGGGTTACAAACAACAAGGCGACCCAGACATCTTCTTTTTCCACCTCAATCATACTAATCCAGTTTATGATGAATGGAGTGAACAACACACCCAAGTTGTAGAAATGGGTTGGAAGATAGCAAAACAAGGGATGAAAATCCAACTTTAAAACAATATTAAATCATACAGCTGTTATCGTATACTCTAGCGATACTAAATCAATCTTGTAATCTACATCTTGGCCAGTGTCATCACTGGTACAGAAAGCCCCACCACCATTTTGTACGGCTACACCAAGAATTAACTCATACTCGCCCAAACCCAATCCCCCACCATCTAACATCATCTGAATCTCTGATTTAGTCATGTTACTAACGGTATTATCAATCAAGGTTGAATTGTGCCAATCCAATCGGAAATCAAATCCACCCGTACTCGAATCTGAAGCAGACAAGCCGGAGTAGCCAATAGACGCATCAACAGTATCGTCTTGGGGTGGATCAGCAAATGCACAACCGGCCCCCGAAACGGTTTCGTCATCCTGATGAGTGATTGTGACTAATACTCCCACAATGTTGAGCCCATCTAATGAATCGACAGAATCTTCCGAATTAGCATCTATCGGTATAGATTCACCATCTTCGATAAATTCTGAACCCTCAGCAATTTCATGGAATGAATAAGTTCCATTTATTGAGTAAGAGCCGACTTTGTTAGCATTGCTTGCACCATCTGGCGCAGCGACTAGATAAGATCCTTCTATTGCTACTACAAACGTCAAAAGAAAAGCCGCACCCATAACTGAAATTTGGCGAGTCGGCATTTTATATCGGCCAAATGGATTTGAATTAGAGAGCTCCCTTTTCCAACAGAATGCGAAGTGAACAGCAAAGGCTGCACCCATTCCGGGAACTGATGGGAAGACATATTCGCCAAAGCCTAACAAAGTCCAAACTAGAACACCGAGTAATGCCGCAACCATCATTGAAATCGTATGTTGTGAATCTGGTTCATAGCCAGCCATGCGGATTAAGATAAGCGGGACAAATATCCCCCCTAGCCCGTAAACTGCGAAGACAACTAAGGCAAATACAGAATCACCAAAACCAGGAAACAGTTGACCTACCAACGATATACCGGTGGCAAGTGCAGCGATTGCAAGCGTGACCCCCTTAGTCTTCCCGTGGTCTTGATTCCATTCGGGTTTGATATCATCAGTTATTGCCGCTGTGCAGGCCAATACTTGACTGTCTGCAGTAGACATAGTGGCAGCAAAAATTGATGCTAAAATCACTCCACCCAGAATTGGGTTGAGGCTTTGAGCGAGCATAGGAAGCCCTTCTTCAGCATCCTCAGGAGCGAGGGTTCCGTCGAAAATAGCACGGCACGCTAAACCAATCAAAAACATTAGAGCAATGAACGGAGTTTGCCAAACAAAGAACCACACCATTGCTTGCTTTCTATCCGAATCATCTTTCAAAGTCATAACTCGGGAAACAACTTGTGGCTGTCCAGCAACACCAAGCCCACCAAGGAAAAACGCCGCAATCCACAGGGTTGCACCAAACATTAGCCCAGATGGGTAGATGTTTACCATAGCAGGATCAATGGCAACTAACTCATTGTGCAGTCCTGACAAGCCTCCGACTTTTCCAAGGGCTACTAAACAGAGAATAGTTGAGCCGATTATCATAACACAAGATTGCGCCGCGTCGGTCCATATTGATGCGCGAATTCCCCCGGCATAACAATAAGCAACTACCAATACAAATCCGATTAGAATACCAGTAATTTCATGCCAGCCGAGCATTGATTTCAATGCTACACCGCCAGCAGTCAATTGTGCAGCAGCATAAATCGCTAAGAAAAACACTGACAGTATTGCGGCAATTTTGGCTTCAGGCGCACCGCTTTTACTCGATACCAATGAAGATAGAGAGCGCAAATTTCTCTCACTTCCTTCCTTTTGAATATACTTGTAAAGCCAAATCCAGGCAACTAACTGGCCGATTGTCGACACAAGAGCGATCCAAATTGCCGAATAGCCCTGCAAAAATATGAACCCAATAAATCCAATGAACATGTATCCTGAATTCCAAGTACTTACTGCAGAAAGTGCGGCAAGTGCAGGATGCATACCTCTGCCCGCAACAAGATAATCATCTGTAGTATCTGTTTTGACCCACATCGAAGCGATTCCAACACCGGCAAATATTCCCATGAAGAGCAAAAAGGAAAACAATATCAGCATATCCTCGGACAAAATCTCACTCCTCCTTTAACCATCGAAGTAGCGCCTTCTCTTCAACATCACTCGTGGATGCAGGGAATACCAGACAATTCATTCGCCCACCTTGTAATTCGGATAATTTTGCAAGATTTGTGTAAATCATTTTTTGTTGTCTTGTTCCCATGTCGCAACATAAAACAACAGGCACATCACAACTTTCCAGAGCAATTATGTCTTCCAAAGACTGCTTTTTCAATTTAGATAAATTATCATTCACGCCCATATCTTCAATATTATCTTCAACTTTTTCAATCATTAATTCCATCGAAATTACTGCATCAGCAGGTGACATGGGTTTCTGTTTACCAGTACCAGCGCCGGTCGGATCAAGGTCTAGTAAAGCAAGAGTGTGCTGCCCCATTTGTCGATTTAGAGCAATTACTTCGAGCGGAGAAGTAGCAATCCAACCCGAATACGGATATGTTAGAGTGGTTTGACGACCAAATTTGTAATTTGATAATCCAATTGCACCAGTAACTAAATTGGTAATCGAAATACCGTGTATAACGTTACATTCGATTCCTTGTTCAACAGCTTGTAATTGCAAGTCAACGTGAGTGGTAGCCTGTAATGGGTCACCAACTACCAATACCGCAACTAGGCTGTGTTTTGCTAGAGATAGAATCTCATCAGGATTTTCTATTTCCGGCCTCATCACCTTTTCAATAGGTCCAATTATTGCTTCCAAAGAATCTAGTTCATGCTCTGGCCAAAGAGCAGTGTATGCCTCATATCTTCGATAGTCAGCAGATTTAGCGATCGATATCGCTTCATTAGTCATCGAACTGACCGCACCCGGGCCCATGCCAATTAGTATCAATCCAGTTTGTTTTGGATTAACCTCTTCATCCGCCATGCTCAAACCTCAGTGGTGCTTGGACAGGGCGAAGCGTATGCGTCATTTGATAGTGCCGAGTGCAGATACCCAATATTGGCTTGATACAATCAAGTCCAATGATTGGATCGAATCAGGGCTGGGAATTTTGTCATTGGATGATGGTATGAAAGCAATACCACTCAACAAAAACGCTCCTGGCGAGACAGATTCCTTTTGGCAAAATTTACCATTATCTGAATTACCAAGAGAGGACAAACCAGCCAAACACTGGACTGATTTACTTGATCGAGAATTATATGATTCTCTCGAAGATCATTGGCCAAGGGCTTATGAGATAATTGGCGATGTTCTGATTGTGAAGTTAGAAGAAGAGGTTTACTCGCACAGAAACAAGATTGCAGAGGCAATGCTGAAACAAATCCCAAACATTCGTATTATATGCGCGGATAACGGAGTAACTGGAAAATTCCGCGTCCGTGATTTATCACCGATTACCAGTAGAGATGGTAGCAATGAAACATTGACAACAATTAGAGAAAACGGGCAACGGATTTTGATTGACCCGACTAAGTCCTACTTTTCTTCACGGCTGTCTACTGAACGCCAAGGTAATTTAGCAGCAGCTAAGCAATTATCGGCAACAGTTGGTCGGAAAATTACAGTTTGCGACCCATATGCTGGAGTAGGCCCTTCAATGGCCGGTTTACTGAACAATGATGAGCTAATTGACTCTATTTTTGTTGGCGACCTCAACCCCCAAGCGGTAGAATTACTTACACAAAATATTGAACATTATCTTGCTCGAGGAGACTCTAGAATTAATGCAACAATATTGTGTCAAGATGCGAGAATATGGAAAGATGATCAAAAATTCATGGGCGCAGTAGATTTTTTATTAGTTAATCTTCCTCACGAGACACTGAACCATTTGAACGATTTACTTCCCTTAATGAGAAAGGGCACGCCCTCCCTAATCCGTGGCTGGGCGATCATAGATAGAGGGGATGAATCTTCGGTACAAGAAGACCTTGAATCCCTATTATTGGAAAACGGAGCCGTTGATTTAGAATTAACTTGCCAGGAGATTAAGGGATTTTCAGCGACTAAGATATTTGTTAGAATAGAATCGCAGCAAACCTTTCTTTGAAGCGTGTAATTGATGAATGACCAATGATTGGGCTACAACATGGGGACAATAGTAAAGTGCGTTTGCGGAGTGTCGATTGACATTACAGGCGTAACCCCTCGAAAGAGTGGAACCAAAGTTTGGTGCCGAGTATGTGGCGCAACTACGATTCACCACCACGACAAGTGATTAACGATTTATTCAATAGCCGGGTTTTCTCACGACACATTATGGCTGATTTAGTCGAAACAACTGATGAGCGAGGAATGACAATATCTCCAGTACTACCTGAAGATTGCAAAAACTTCCTTATTGATATAGATGGTACAATCTGTGAAGACATTCCAAACGAAGAACCTGAGAGAATGGTAACGGCAGAATGTTATGATGGAGTAGTCGAACAAATCAACAAATGGTATGATGAAGGCCACCAAATATGCTTCTTTACAGCAAGAGCGGAAGAACACCGAGCGGTTACCGAAGAATGGCTGGCAAGGCACGGATTCAAATGGCATTCTTGCTTATTTGGCAAACCAAGAGGCGGTAATTATCATTGGATTGACAATCACATCGTTAGAGCAACTAGATTTAACTCAAAGATGACAGATTTCATCAAAAAGATGGTTGAAGTTGAAGTGTTCGATGATTAATTTTGCGCGGCGGTTTGAGCACCGTCACACAACGATGGAAAAGTAATCGTGTTCATTTTCTCATCCCATTCTTCTTGAGTCATAGAATTAGGAGAATACCCAATACACATTTTATCATCATCACTTTCAATTAACATCCAAAACCAACCATCATCGACAGTAAATTGAGCAGGCGGTATTTCTTCAACACTATCATCTGAAGTTATTGAAATCATGTCGCCATCCACGCTCCATGTTCCATTATCATCTCCGTCACCCGAAGTCCATGTTCCATTTTCTTTCAATACCACAATCAGTTCATCAGCCATATACCAATCACCTACTAATGAAGAATCATCATCCTCACCTTCTAAACATCCAGCTAAAGATCCAAAAACCATGGTTAAAACAAGTAAAACAGCAATTTTTCTCATGATATGTGTAACTTAAGACAGCGTATAAATGTATTATTTAGAAAAACCACATTAATGGTTTTCAATTACTCTTCTTCAACATTGGTGTACAATGGCGGATAGAGGTATTGAGAATTGATATCTTCATCCATCTGTACAACATATACCCCGGAAACCATTTCAGAGATGAACAAGAATCCTCTTGGATCATACTGCAAGCCCCAATCAAATGGAATCATACAAGATGCCCAACAATCTGCCATATCATATCCAAGAGCTTCTTTTGGATTTTCAATCCATGTAGGTCCGGCAGGCAAGTAATATCCCATGGTAATGGTTTCAGCTAATTGTTCAATCGCTGGGAAGCCAATTTCTGGAGCAGGCACTCCATCTACCCATTGAACGTCATTCCAAATTTGACTGTGATCAGTCACCCAATTGCCAGCATGATAATGCGTCCAGTATACGTGGCCATTAGTTCCAGTATCTCCATTATGTGGGCTGTAGATATAACCGCCTGGAATGTAATGATGTTCATGCACACTACCATCAGGTAGAATACTTGTTCCTGGTAATTTCCACTTACTTAGTAAGAATGGCTTAGCCGGGTCTGTAGTATCAATAGTCCAAATGTAACCAGTGTGGTTGGTATTCGTACCATATTCAGGGGCAATCAAAGTTAGGTGGCGCCAGTTGATACCATATACAGGGTCTTCAGGACCAGTGCCACATTCGTCAGGCCATGTTTCCATAGGGTCTATTTCTGCAGCACCATTGCATAGTAAGTGATCGTAAGGAACCGCATAATGAATCCAACCATTTCCATTCAATGCGCCGCTACTACCGCCCCATTCTTCGGGGGTCATGTTTGCATGACCGCCACCATTTGGACCGTACCAACCATCATCTGCACTAGGACAACCTAGCCAACGTCCGACTTCATTATCTTGTGGCCAAGAAATTCCTTCGGGATCTGGAACTTCTGGTGGGTTCGAAACGTCAACAATTCTTAGACCTGCATCCCAGTAGGAAATGTAGAGAAGTTTCTGTCCGGTTATGGGGTGAATGTGGAACACATTGTCATGATTGAAGATAGATCCTCCGCAAGTTGTTTCAGGCTCGGGTGAATATCCACCCCAGCGTAAAATTTGTCTACTATCATTTTGCTGTTCATCTGTAGATGTGGGGTTCCAGGACTCGAATCCAAGAGGAACGTAGAAGACTTGGGTGCCTTTGTAAAATGTACCTGAATCTCCTTCTACCATCTCAGGATACGGGTCTGCACCATAGAGGAAGAGGTGACACTCTTCGATAGACCATAGTGGGTTGGCTGGCTCCCAATCACAATCAACATGCATGTCTTGATTATGGAATCCTGCAGGTGGGTTATTCCACTCTGCAACCTTAATAGGTTCATTCTTGTTTA
>JAKUNX010000062.1 GCA_022451835.1 Candidatus Poseidoniaceae archaeon | reverse complement strand
CAGTTAATTCAAGATTTATCAAATCGATTATTCGACCCGATGTAACAACTAAATTGCCTACTTCACTTGGGTTATTTCCAATCGGTGTAGAATGATAAATTACTGGCCTTCTGCCTTTTGTTTCTGCCCAAGTATAATCGGTGCCAAATGATAATGTTTCAAGCCAATCATCAGCCAAACCTGATTCAACTAATGCGGAGTCAATTATCGAAGCATAATTATTTCTTTGAGCCGAGACATGCGGTTCCTTAGTAGCCTCATCGTTTTCTGCAATTGGCGCTCCACCCAACATAATGAATGGAGGGTGGGTCGGGTCTGGAGGTATTCTAACAAATCGACGAATTTTGTTTTGTTCAGCGATTGGGCCCAACCATAGAGCGAGACGATCTACTCTCCCTCTGCCGCGAGAAGTCCAAGTCCAAGTTTTATTTGTATTAGGCCAAAACTGCTCGACTAAGTCTTCAACCTCGAGCATTTGATTTGACGATAATCGAGGCGATAAGTCTAGCAATATTGCTGGCCCAGAATTTCCTACAGCAAGATATGGTTTCCAACCAGCAAACACCTCATCTAATCTAGGTGCCATTTCTGACAATGCGTGTGCACGGCTGTTGCGTGGCCTTGCTGGATCTAAATGAAGAAATGCTACCTGTTGTTCTTGTAGGCCTTCGGAAGCCAAGGTGGACATTATTTCTGCCCCATCTCGTCCATCGCCTACTAAAAAAATACTGTCCTGTAATCGATTTAGTGAACTGTCACCTCGCTCAGTGAACACTGTACGAAAATTTACCGCGCTTGCTCGTGCTCGATTTTCATTCAACTCAATGCCAACTATTGGACGCTTCAAAATTTCTGAATATGCTGAAATTTGGATTCCGCTACCGCATGCACAATCTAGAATTATTCCTTCTGGCAATTGGTAATCTCGTAACATAATTGCTCTTGACAGTGCAACTTGCCAAGGTGTTGCTAGAGGTTTTCCTTCATCAGCATGAAAAAATTTGAATTTTTCGATTGAGGTCTTATCTGGATTATTTTCAAACAATCCCGTACTCGGCTCGGATAGAGGATTAATTATCCGAGGCATATGATCCCTCAAAGTTCAGCAACATCGCTTCTGTTCATTATACTCTCAAACTTTATTCCTGCCGCAGCAAATGACTCTACCGCTCCTTCTTGGCGATCTACTATGCTAATTACTGCAATGACTTCGCAATTAGTGTCATTGTGTATTCTTTCGACCGCCTTAATGGCAGAACCACCAGTAGTGGTGACATCTTCAACGATGACAATTTTTCCACCTTCAGACAATGATGAACCTTCTATACCTGGTGGATTGTTAGTCTTGCGTCCGCCTCTGCCTTTAGGCTCCTTACGAACCATAAAACCCCTTCTTGGCGAGTCTTTGGAAGACATCGTGACTGCAATCGCGGTCAATGGAACCGCACCCAATTCTAAACCTCCAACAAAATCTGCACCTAATTCGTCCATTCGGAGATTGAGCATTTCACCAATCAAATGACTAGACTCTGGGTGCATCATCACTGGTTTTGTATCAAAAAACCAGCGGGATTGTCGGCCGCTAGCCAATGTAAATGCAGTATCGCTACCGCCATCTATGAAGGCTAATTCTCTTACCAAATCAACAAGTCTTGTCCATTTTGGATGACTTCGTATTGATTGTGGCGTGCTCATCTGTGGTTGGTTAGCAAAATGGATAATCAACTTTCCTTGCCAATTTACCAATTAATTAACAAAAATACCCGTGATTTGTTTTTCCAGCACAACATTTGGGCAATTTTTGATAAGCGGCCGGCTTTCTTGTCGAATAGTGAGAGCTATGTCGGATACGGTCAATGCGAAATTCGACCTTAATCCAAGCGATGGTTTAGATATTTCAAGACTTGAAAACGAGATGAACAGTTATCAGCAATGGATGGATGAAAAAACCGATGATGCGTATCGTATTGCTGAAATAGCAAGAGGAAAAAACCTTGACTACAAGCCATTTGTCGAAATACCAAGAGCTGCTGACCTTGCAGGTAGAACCGAAAAATTGCTCGTAGAATATCTTGGAGAATACGAAGTTGCAGACGATATTCGTAAAATGCTCGCTAAGTATGACCGTGAAACGACTTCAATGCTGATGGCTCAATCGGTTGCCCGTGGTTTTCGTGACCAAGGACACGATTTGGTTACTGCAATAGATGTTGGTTTACGAGTTGGACTGGCAATTCTTACCGAAGCTGTTCTAGTTGCCCCTCTTGAAGGAATTAGTGAAGTTCGTTTGTTGAATAATCTCGATGGTTCTCAGTTCGTATCTGTCCATTTTGCAGGACCGATACGAGCTGCAGGAGGTACTGCCCAAGCCCTTGCTGTATTGATTGCAGATATGATAAGAATCGAGTTAAATGTTGGGAGATATCAACCTACGACTCCTGAAGTAGAACGTGTCAAAGAAGAGTTCGGCTTGTATCGAGGCAACCTACAATATCGTCCGAGCCCTGAAGAAATCGATGAAATTGTTAGGGCATGCCCGGTGATGATCAATGGCGAGTCCACTGAAAGAATCGAGTGTGCTGGTTACGGTAATGTGAGAAATATTGACGAAGCCAGAATTAGAGGTGGTGTTCTATTAGTAATTGGTGAAGGTATGTGTTTGAAAGCACCAAAAATTCGGAAACATACCGAGAGAATGAAGATATCGGGGTGGGACTTTATCACTAAATTTGCTGAAAAAGATAAGAAAGATGACGATGCTGAAAAAGTCAAATTCAAATCTCGGCTAATTGAGCCCATTACTAAATTCATGAATGATATTATTGCGGGCAGACCGGTCTTTGGTGCTCCACAAGAACCTGGAGGATTTAGATTAAGATATGGTAGATCAAGACCTTCTGGGCTTGCTGCTGCTTCGGTCAATCCTGCTTGTATGCTAGCAATGGATGATTTTATCACAATCGGAACCCAAATGAAAATTGAACGTCCCGGAAAAGCTTGTGCTATTACTCCCTCGAGTAATACTGATGGTCCATGGGTTGTACTTCGCGATGGAACATTTACGCGTTGTGACACTATTGAAAGTTTCAATGCAGTAAAGGATGATATTGGAGCAATATGGGATAATGGCGAGATTGTAATAGGTTATGGAGAATTTATGGAGAATAACAAGAATCTTGTTCCTGCAGGATATTCAATGGATTGGTGGGCTAGTGATTTAATTGAAGAGTTAAGTTCTCCGGAATTAGTTGCAAAGTTCTGCTCGATTATGGGTTTAGTCAGAAAAGATTGCCCGACAGGAGTCCCGGGATTATCTAAGGAACAGTTTCCAGATGCTGACCTTAGATTTAATGTAAGGCGGCAGTGGCATAGATTCTTAGTTACGCAACAGCCAAATTGGCAACAAGCAAAAGAAATTGCTGAAAAATTCAAAACCTCTTTAACACCTTCACATAATCCGTGGTTTCTCGATTTGCCTATCGAGTGGGTGCCTGAATTGATTGAATTACTTAAGCAAGCCACTATTGAGAATTTAAAACAAGATTCGAACCAAAATTTAATGCCGAAACGCGAAGAAAAATGTCTGAGAATAAAGGATGGCGTTATCAATTGGAAATCAGAAATTATGCTTGAGATGGCCCCGACAGAAATTTCTTTAGGAAATATTAAACAGGCCCCCGGTCCAAGTTTTTCGGTTAATGATTTTATTTTCGACGATAAATTATCAGCATTATGGACTTTACAACAACATGGTCTTGCAAAAGGCTCTGCACTAATCTTAGGTCTTGCACACCATCATGATGGTGATGATTTGGTAATTACTAGTGGCTGGTCGGCAATGATGGAAGCATTTGGTTTTTCAATTGAGGATGACGGCCCAATAATGATTGTTGATTCAAAGAAAATTTTCGAAGATAGGATTGCTAAACTAAAAAATGCTGAATCTATATTGGCAAAAGAAGAATCGCGCTTAGAAGAATTGGAGAAGGAGCGTGCTATTCAGCGTATTTCTGCTGAAACCAATGCTCGACAAATGGGCAAATCAATTGCCGAGACGGATGAAATCGGCCGTATTGCCGCAGCAAATATTCCTGATGAAGGTCCTAAAGATGCTAAAAAATTCTTAGCTGCACAAATAGATCGGGACGACCATAGAGTTGACGGGGTTTTGCCGATAATAAAGAAAATCTCTAAATTAAGGTGGCATCATTCAGCGCCAGTAAGAATCGGTTGTCGAATGGGTCGCCCAGAAAAATCAGCACCTAGAATTATGAATCCGATGGCTCACACCTTATTCCCAATCGAATTGAATGGCGGTAACCAAAGATTGCTTACCAATGCCGCAGATAAGCAGGACATCCGTATTCAGTTGGGTCTTAGAACGTGTATTACATGCGGTAAAAAATCGCCAATGCTATCATGTCACCATAGAAAAATCGATGAATATGGAGAGTCAAAGGTTGGAGAAAAATGCGGCGGTAGAACCGAATTCAAGACAGAACTTGAATCTAACAGGCGCAGAAGAGGCGAGATCACCACTGTTCCAATTGCTTCAATGATTGAAGACGCGATGATTAACCTTGGACTTGAAAGACTGCCAAATAATATCAAATGTATGAAAAAAATTGCTAGTAAAAATCAGACACCTGAAGCATTAGAAAAGGGAATGTTAAGAGCGAAATATGACATTCCTGTGTTTAGAGATGGGACAGTTAGATTTGACATGAGTGATGTTCCTGTTACTCATTTTAAACCTAAAGAAATTGATGTTTCTTGGAAACGGTTAGTCAATTTAGGTTATACTCACGACTACCTTGGCAATGAATTAGCCTCGGATGACCAAATGTTGGAATTATACCCGCAGGACTTTATTGTAGCAAAGAATGCTGCAGATTATTTTGTTCGAACTGCTAAATTCATTGATGAATTATTGACTCGTTATTACGGACTTGAACCGTATTACAATGTATCCGGTGCAGAAGACTTGGTTGGCCATTTGATTTGTGCTCTTGCACCCCACACTTCAGGAGGAGTACTATCTAGAATTATTGGCTGGGCAGATTGCTCAGGCGGTTATGCTCATCCACTATTTCACGCTTCTAAAAGAAGAAATTGCGACGGTGATGAAGATGCAATTATGTTGTTAATGGATGGATTGTTGAATTTTAGTCGCGAAATTCTACCAGCAAATAGAGGTGGCCAAATGGATGCACCTCTCGTTTTGACAACTAGATTAAACCCTACTGAGGTGGATAAAGAAGCCCTCAATGTTGACTCTGGTTGGTATTATGAGCGAGACTTCTATGAGGCAACTCAAGACTCCCCTCACCCGAAAGATATAGCAAATCGGGTCGACTTTGTAGAGCGTAGATTGGGGTCTGTTGCTGCTGTTAGAGGGTATGGATTTACTCATGATTGTGAATCTATTTCTGCCGGACCTGCACTTTCTGCCTACAAAACTCTGGATACTATGATTGACAAAATGAATGGTCAGCTTGACCTTGGCCACATATTACGGGCTGTAGATGTTAGAAAGGTTGCTTCAAGTGTAATTCGATCACATTTCCTACCCGATTTGAGAGGTAATCTAAACGCCTTCGCTAGACAAAAAGTAAGGTGTTTGAAATGTGGGCATTCCTATCGGAGAATGCCTATTTCAGGTAAGTGTATACAACAAAGTAAGGCAAGTAATGCTGGATTTGGTTCGCTTGGCATTACGAAATCTTCAGGGGATTTGTGTAATGGTAATTTGGCCCTCACTGTATCGGAAGGAGCGGTTAGAAAATACATCAAAGTTACACAACACGTAATGGAGAAATATGGCGTAGATACGTACACCAAGCAAAATGTAGAGTGGTTGGCAAATAGTACCGACTCATTATTCCAAAACGACCGTGCTAGGCAAATGTCTCTAGCGGATTTCTTGTGATCATCTGACTGATGGCCCTTTCTTGTGTTGTGGCCGAACCCAATCATCAAACTCTTCATTTGTTATGTATCCTATTGCCAACGCTGACTCTCTTAATGTCAACCCTTTTTCATGAGCATTCTTAGCTATTTTTGCTGCTTTGTCATACCCGATATGATTGTTTAGAGCAGTAACTAGCATGAGTGAATTTTCAAGATGTTGGTTGATGTTTTCTGCTACGGGTTCTAGCCCTTCAACGCAATTTTCCCTCATCGACCGACATGAATCTGTTAGTAGCCTGATTGAGTGTAGGAGATTATGAATCATCATTGGTTTGTAGACATTCAACTCAAAATTTCCCTGTGAACCGCCAACCGTGATTGCTGTATGGTTGCCCATTACTTGGCAACAGACCATGGTCATTGCCTCTGCCTGTGTTGGATTCACCTTACCAGGCATAATTGAAGAGCCTGGTTCATTTGCTGGCAGAGCAAGTTCTCCAAGTCCACATCTTGGACCTGAACCTAGCCAACGAATGTCATTGGCTATCTTCATCAAACTTACTGCTAATGTATTCAATGCTCCACTAGCTGCAACAACTGCATCATGAGCTGCTAATTGAGCAAATTTGTTATCTGCACTAACAAATGTCAAGCCGGTAATATTTGATATCTCATCAGCAACCATCTGGGCGAACAGTGGATGCGTGTTAAGGCCCGTTCCTACTGCAGTACCGCCCAGTGCTAATTCGAATAAATCATCAAGTGCAAAATCAAGTCTGCGTAAGTCTGCATCCAATTGAGATACCCATCCTGACACTTCTTGACCAAGGGTCAAAGGAACAGCATCCATTAGATGTGTTCGGCCAATTTTAACGATCTCAGACCATTGTTTTGCTTTATCATCTAAAGCATTTCTTAATGCTCTTACGCTAGGCAATAATTCGTGAACAAAGGCTTCCGCAGAGGCGATATGCATAGCAGTTGGAAATGTGTCATTCGACGATTGAGCGCGATTTACATGATCATTTGGATGTACTGGCGTTTTCGAACCTAATTCTCCTCCAGCGATTTCTATTGCTCGGTTGGCAATTACCTCATTGGTATTCATGTTTGATTGCGTTCCGCTGCCGGTTTGCCAAACTCTAAGTGGGAAATGCTCATCTAAATCGCCATCAATGACTTCTTGTGCTGCCTGGATTACCAGTTGTCCAATATCCGAATCAAGTTGTTTTAATGCTACATTGGTCTTCGCAGCAGCTTGTTTGAGAATACCAAAAGAGCGTATGACTCCCCTTGGCATAGTGTCGTTGCCAATATCAAAATTGATTAACGATCTAGCGGTTTGACAACCGTAATATCGGTCACTCGCAACTTCTAAATCGCCCATAGTATCGCTTTCAATGCGCACACCAACACTATCTTTTTTACTCGGTTTTGTGGCTTTTTCGGTCTTTGAAATAATCTTCGGATTTAATGCGCCGTCAATCATTTTGGCAATAGTTGCACTTCGACCCGATTTTCCTTTGCCGACACTACGGTCTAGTCTTACTGCTAGTTCCTCAGGAATGCTAATGCTGATTATTCGCCTATCTCCCACTCTATGTTTAGACATAGTAAGCGGTTAATAATTAATTATTAAATAATATCTATTGCTCGAGTGGCGGCCCAATTCCAACCTCTAAAGAACCATCTTTCCATGAACCACGATACATCAGCCGTGTTTGGAATGGCATAACGAAATCGCCATCTGAAGTAATGGCAATCAAGCCTCCTCTGCCACCGAGTGGTGCAACTTCATCTAGCAAGTTTGATGCTGATTGAGATAAGTTGCTAGAAACTTGATACATTGTAGCCAAACTATGTGCTGCACAAGTACGGATGTAGGCTTCTCCGACTCCAGTACAAGATACCGCTATTTTGTCATCAGCCCAAGTCCCAGCACCGATAATCGCTGTGTCGCCAACTCTTCCAGCCGGTTTACCTGTCATGCCGCCGGTCGAGGTTGCGGCTGCAAGCCTACCATTGCTATCAAGTGCTACAGCCCCTACAGTGCCCATTCCTTCATCTGAAAACTCGCTAGCAACTCGGCCTTCAAGGTCGTGATCAAGAACTGAGTCATCTTCATCTGTAGAACCTGGGCTATCTTTGCTGTTTTTCCATTGTTGCCATTGGCCTAATCGCAACTCGGTTTTCAGCCAGTCTTGACTGACTTCTTCAACACCATTAGCAATTCCAAACTCATCTGCAGCATTGCTATTGATAATTACCGGCCAGCCCTGTTGTAAAATCGCATTGGCAGCTCTAATTGGGTGTCGTAATTTTGAAACATTGATAACTGCGCCTGCTGCTTTATCGCTACCTCGCATAATTGATGCATCCATGGTTATCGTTCCATCTTCACCGATGACTGAGCCCTGTCCTGCATTGAATAGTGGCTCATCTTCAAGCATTTCAACCGCTAATGTAACCGCTTCTAAACAATCAATTTCTCCGCTTTCTAATTGATTTCCAACGACGCTTAACACTCGTTTCATACAATCAATTCTCGCAGGATCTAGTGATGTTTTACCCAACCATGGGCCATCGCCACCAGCACCCCCGTGAATAACCAAGATTGCCATGTTTCACTGAACTACAGTACAACTGATTATTTGTTGTGGCTCTGCAGGTCTATCGCCTGGTAATTTTCTACACCTTTCAATAGATGATACTACGTCCATGCCTTCAGCAACCTCGCCAAAAACTGCATGATTTCCATTAAGCCATGGTGTTGCAACGGTAGTAAGGAAAAATTGCGAGCCCCCAGTATTTCTTCCTGCATTGGCCATAGAAAGAACTCCCGGCCTGTCATGCTTTAATGCCAAGGCTGAAGCCTCGCAAGGAATTTGCCATCCAGGGCCGCCTGTGCCAGCCCTTCGAGACATTGGATCTTTAGAGTGGGGGCAGCCGCCTTGAATCATAAAATCTTCAATCACTCTATGGAAGTGTAAGCCATTATAATGGCCCATTTCTACTAATTTTACAAAGTTACCAACGGTTTCTGGCGCTTCATCTGCGTATAACTTGATTAGGATGTCTCCTGCACTTGTCTTCATCATTACCTGCATGGCTATGCCACATATCGGCAGGTCATGAGTATTGCCTTCGGATTATTGCTTAAGCCAAGGTCTGAAGTGTTGGTCAGCATATGCACGTGCATAGTCTGCAGGATAGCCTGCAGCGATTAGCTGCTGTTCATAGGCTAACTGTTCAGGAGTGATTGAGGTGTCTACTGCACCTATTCCTGCAACAGCTGCATAACCTGCATCAGCATACGCCTTTTCTTGCATTGAATATGCATCGCCCTTGGAGCCTCTGCCTCTTACAAACATAAGCGTCGCCAGCAATAAGACAATTACTACGCCAATAATTCCGATTACTGTATATGACATACCAAATAATCCAGACTCTGATTCGGTTTCATCGCTAGCGTCTGTAGTTCCATCATCTGAACCTGTGTTGTCACCGGAGTCAGTAGGGTCTGTAGGGTCTGTAGGGTCTGTTAAGTTAGTATCGTCTCCAGTATCTGAATTATTGTCAACTGGTTCTTCAATGATTTCACAACCATCTGCACCAACTATCGTTCCAAAAGGAGTGTCGGGGCACAAGTCATTTTCGTTTAGCACACCATCTAAATCCAAATCAAGAATTGGGCAACCTACTCCGTCATCGCCAGCGAAAACACCTGCTACGTCTGGACATTGGTCTCCATTAGTTCCAACAGGGTTGTCGCCAAAGCCATCGCCATCTGTATCATACCATTGTGTTGGGTCGTTTGGTAGAATATCATTATCGTTAGAAACGCCATCACTATCAAGATCTGGGCAACCGTACCTATCTACGGTAGAGGTCCCTGGATTGCTTGG
>JAKUNX010000061.1:3520-9924 GCA_022451835.1 Candidatus Poseidoniaceae archaeon | reverse complement strand
GTTTCTAATTTCTAATTCGCCCCTTCTGCCGTACCATTTGGGACTTCCTGTGATATTGATTGAGCCATTAAAATGTGGCCCTGATACAACTAGAGTTTCATATTCACCACCTTCACCGTCAACATTAAATCGATATTTATTTGATAATTCTATTAAAGATGATAATGATTCTGAATCTAATATCTTGCCGAGCCAGCTCTCATCAAGGCCATCACATGCAACACTGGTAATCATTACTCCAAACCCATTTTCAACCAAACCAGAAATGTGACTTAGAGCAGATTGATGCCACAATGGAGTGTAACTAATTATGCCAAGTCTTTCACACATTCTCTCAATTCTACTTTTTTGATAATCTGAACGTAATGCACCACATACTAGTGCTTCGATGTTTAATTTTGTTAGTGCATGTTCTAAATCCAATATCTCGTCTTCTTCATGACCCTGTGTATTTACTGAAAAACAAGGAATATTGGCTAATTTAGCCTGATATTGAACTATCTCTGTACCAGGTACTTGAAACATCATTGAATCTCCACTTGTAACAATCATGGTTACTAATGCATTGATGTCCCAACCCTTGCACATTGCCCACCACCATGCGGCAGCCGAATCTTTTCCACCCGAAGACAAAATAGCGACTCGCATAATACAGTGGAGAAACTAATTGCTCAATAATTTGATTATCTTTCGTAGGGATTATAATGGTCGCAATTTGTGGTTACTATACCGAAGATACTGTTTGAGTTTAACCCTTACACTCATAAGGTGTCGCCTTAAGGAATAAACAGGTGAGATGATGCAACCAAGTGGAAGAGGATATGACCATGGAATTACTACCTTTAGCCCAGATGGCAGATTGTTCCAAGTTGAATATGCTAGAGAATCTGTAAAGAGAGGTACAACTACTGCGGGTTTGAAATTTAAAGACGGTGTTGTATTGGTCTGTGATAAGAGAATAATTAGCAGATTAATTATCCCTGAATCTATTGAAAAAATGTTCAAAATCGATAATCATGTTGGTGTAGCAACCTCTGGGCTAATGGCTGATGCTAGGCAATTAGTTGCTCGCTCAAGAGTTGAGGCTCAAATCAACAGAATTACTTACGGCGCTACTGTTCCTGTCGATGTATTAGTAAAGAAAATCTGTGATTTCAAACAATCATTCACTCAATATGGCGGCTCTAGACCTTTTGGTACTGCATTGTTGATTGGTGGAGTTGATGACAACGGTATACACCTGTACGAGACTGACCCAAGTGGTGCGTACCAATCTTACCACGCCGGAGCTATCGGTAGTGGCAGAAACACTGTAATCGAATACTTTGAGAAGAATTGGAAAGATAATCTAACTCTTAATGCGGCTATGAAACTAGGATTAGAAGCATTGAGAAATGCAAATGATGCTGAATTAAATAGAGATGCTGTTGAAGTTGCGGTAGTTGATTCAAGTGGCTATCGATTCCTTGACCGAGAGGATGTCAACAAGCAAATTGACAGATTAAAGCCACTCGAAGAGTGAACGCCACAAATTATGATTCCCTAATCTTGGGTGATATGAGGCATTAATATGGTTAGTTTAGATGACGCTGTTTTAGCAAGAATGGAAAAAGGCGGTAAAAGGTATGAAATATTGGTTGATCCCGATTTAGTAGACTCTTTCAAAACCGATGCAAATACTGTTAAAATTGATGAATTCTTTGCTATGGATGAAGTGTTTCATGATGCTAGGGGAGGCGAGAGACCTACGGAAGAAGCCATACAGAATACTTTTGGAACTCAAGATATCCTGGAAATTGCCAAAATTATTTTCGAAAAAGGAAGTATACAATTAACAACTAATCAACGCAAAGCAATGGTTGAAAGAATGCGACAAAAAATTGTTCATCACATCCATAGTCAAGCAGTCGATCCTAAAACAAAGAGTCCACATCCTAAAACCAGAATTGAATTAGCTTTAGAAGAGTCACGTTATTCAGTTGATCCATTCAAAAACCTAGAACAACAGATAAAAGATGCCATTGAAAAACTAAAACCACTTATCCCACTATCCTTTGAGACAATAAAATTAGCATTCAAAATTCCTGGCTCCGATTGTGGAAGTGCAATGCGTATATTACGCCCATTTCAAATCAAAGACGGATGGCTTGAAGATGGGTCTTGGGCAAGTGTAGTTGAGATTCCTGCTGGTATGAAAGGTGAATTAATTGGCCAAATAATGAAAATTTCATCTCAGTCAGAAGTAAAAGAAATGTAAATATTCAATCTCCTTTCAAAGGGTTGAGTTTATCATGGGTTGGCCAGTCGCCGAAACGGAGAGAAAGAAATGTCCCAAGGTCGAAGCGGCGCCGAGCAGCGCCTAGTGACCCCGGGAATGGCTATTGGGCCATTGACCGGGATGCGTGTCGGAAGTGGCGCAATGAGCCACAACGACGAAATTATTGCAACCAAAGTTGGTTGGGTTAGGGAAATTAATGGAACTATATCCGTAGACCCAATCAACAGCCCTTACTTACCTCGCTCAGGTGATTTAGTTATCGGAACTGTTGCTGAAGTGAGAAACAATTTGTGGTTCCTTAACATCAATGGTTCATTTCAAGGTTTACTACCAATGTCACTTGCACCGTGGAAGGTGGAATTCGGACAAGCACGTCAACACATGGATGTAGGCGATTCTGCTCTAGCCAGAGTGCAAGAAGTTGATGAATGTCATAATGTTGTCCTCACTATGAAAGGAGTGGGTTTGCGTAGACTTTCTCAAGGAGCAGTTGTCGAAGTCCCTGTTAATCACATTGATAGGATTCGAGGTGAAAATAATGCTAATCTTGATCGTATGAAGAATATCAGTGATTGTCGAATAATTGTTGGTGAGAATGGTCGAGTTTGGATTGATGGAGATGATAATAACATCTCATGGACAAGAGAGGCATTAGCAATTGCCAAACAACATGGACATAAATCAAATTTTGATTCAATGATGAAAAAACATGAAAAAACTTTTACTAAACAAGGTGATGCTTAATGGGCGGATATGGAGATATACAATTACTACGAGATGATGGATTAAGACTAGATGGAAGAAAATTGGATGAATCAAGACCTGTTTCAATTCAAGCAGGAATTTTACCGGCTGCTGATGGTTCAGCAATGGTAACTCACGGACTCAATGTTGCAGTTGCAGCAGTTTACGGCCCGATGGAAGCACATCCAAGGAAAATCCAAAGACAAGACAGAGCAGTTATTGATGTGAGATATAACATGGCTCCGTTTTCTACAAGTGACAGGATTAGACCGGGCTACAATCGCCGTTCAAGAGAAATTTCAAAAGTTACTGCGGAAGCGTTAGAATCTGCAGTTCTAGTCGAGAGATTCCCTCGATCTAAAATTAGAGTTGAAATTGAAATCTTAGCTGCTGAAGCAGGAACTCGCTGTGCTGGAATTACTGCAGCATCAGTTGCTTTAGCCGATGCTGGAATTCCAATGAGAGATATGGTTGTTGGAGTTGCTTCTGGTAAAATAGAAGATACTGTAGTATTAGACTTGGATAAAGCAGAAGACAACTATGGTCAAGCAGATTTACCTGTAGGTATTCTACCAAATACTGGTGAAATAGCGTTCCTACAAATGGACGGTGACCTTTCACCTGAAGAATTTGATTTAGCCATGGAATACAATTTCAAAGCCGCTAAAGAAATTCATGAAATTATGGTTGATGCTTTGAAAGCTAGATATGATGGGGGTGACAACTAATGGTTGAATTAGTACCTAACTTGCTAAGACAAGAAATGACAAGACTTGCTGAACAAGATGCAAGAATTGATGGCAGAGGTAGATTTGAAGGCCGAGAAATAACTTTAGAAACTGATTGCTTGTATAATGCAGAAGGTTCTGCTAAAGTAACTATGGGCAAGACTGTTGTTTACGCAGGAGTCAAATTTGAAATTAGAACTCCGTGGCCTGACAGACCAGCTGAAGGATCATTAATGTGTGGCGCTGAACTACGTCCCGTAGCTCACAGAAAGTATGAGCCTGGTCCACCATCTCCGGAATCAATCGAACTTGGAAGAGTTGTTGACCGTGGAATCCGTGAATCTGGGTGCATTGACATGAATAGTTTGTGTATTATTCCCGGCGAGAAAGTTTGGGGCGTTATGATTGATATTCACGTTTTATCCGATGGTGGAAATATTTTCGATGCCTGTGGACTTGCTGCTATCGCTGCTCTTAGAACTGCAGTAGTTCCAGCTGAACGATTTGATGTTGGCGAAGACTACACGCTGTCAGTTAATGGAACCCCAATTATGGCATCATTTACCAGAGTTGGTGGCAGGTATGTTTACGACCCTTGTGAAGAGGAAGAATTGGGTGGAGATGAGCGAATTCATATCACAATTGGTGATGAAGGACATCTTCACTCCTTACAAAAGGGGTTAAGAGGGGTATTCACGCCGCAAGAATTCGCAGAGATATTCGAGGTAGCCCAAGAAAAGTGTGTGGAACTAAGAAAAATCGTTGCAAAAAAGGAGGCGAACTGATTGGCAAAGAGAACCCAAAAAGCAGGAGCAACCGCTAGATTCGGTGCGAGATATGGTGTTTCTGTAAGAAGAAACTCAGCATCCGCTTTGGCAAAGAAAAGCAGAAAATATACTTGTCCGGTTTGTCAATATCAAAAGGTTTCTAGAAAATCTGTAGGAATTTGGCACTGCAGTAAATGTGATTACACATTTGCTGGCGGAGCATGGGAGCCTTTTACTAGAGCATCTGACGCAAATAGTCGAATTATGAGAAGGTCTGTTGAAGGCGCAACAACAGCTGACATAGCATTTATTGCTCAACAAGCAGCAATGGACTATGAGAGAAGTTTGGCAGAATCTGAAGAAGAGTGATTATTCAGAGGGACCACAATGTCCACTGAATGGAAATTAATACTCGAAGTTAAATCGAGTAGTAAACAGAATACTGACTCTCTTTCTGCCGCTTTAATTACCGATTGTGATGTAAAACACAACGGAGATTCTTTCTCAATTGAGATTGTTGAAAGCAAGGCTAAGGATTTGCGAGCCATGTGGAATACTAGAGTTCGTGGATTAATCGCAGTTGATTCGCTTGTCAACATGATCGATAATTTAATTCCAAGCGAGGATTCATGAACCAGTAATGATTGAATTGAAATGGTGAGAGCATGAGTGATATGGAGCAATTTCAAATCGTTGTATCAGAGATACAATCTGTACGCCAACAAATGGCAAGTCTAAACGCTCAGATTATCGAACTAAAAGCGACTTCAGATGCAGTCTCAAACCAGCCTAAGGACTTAGCACTTCACCAACAACTTGGCGGTGTATTAATTGAAGTTGCAGATAGAAAATCGTTGGTAGAAGTTCTTGATAACGATGTCAAAACATTATCTGAACATCTTACACGATTACAATCTCGTGAAACAGATCTAATGAATTCTTATGAAGAACTAAAAAAGGTTCTAGAGGGATCTAATTGACTGAATTATCTAAATCTGATAGTGACAATTTAGTTGCTTTGCACAATTGGATAAACAATGCTTGCTCAAAGGGTGCTGTTCCTGTTGTAACAGGTTTAAATGGAGATATGGATACAGTTGGTTCAGCAATTTCACTAGCAGCTTCAAATGCTAATATGATGGCTTGCGGACTTCATCTTGGACGTGTTTCAAAGCGCGTCTGTGAAGAATTTTCTGCGCCTTTTAGAAAGATAAGCACAAGTTCTGATTTCCCAAAAAATCTTGGCGGAATAATTTTTGTTGATGCAGCATCACCAAGTCAAATTGGAATTGAACTGCCAGAAAATATCCCAAAATGTATCATTGATCACCATGTTTCTAATGAATGGGATATTGGTGAATCTGATTTATTAGTGAAAATGCCAGTTTCTGCTACAACTGAAATTGTTGCTAGATATCTTAGTGCACATTCGCCAGAAACACTTACAGAATCTGTAAGAAAACTATTGCTTGCTGGACTTCTAACCGATAGTGGTAGATTCAAACATAACCAAAAAGAATCTTTCAATACTGCAAATCTAATTTTGAATGACTCAAAAATAGACTATGCGAGATTTGTTGAGTGGCTTGAATCGAACGAGGTTAATTCTAGTGAAAGAGGTAGTTTACTGCGAGGTTTGCAAAGAGCGAAAGCAACTGAATCTGGCGATTGGTCAATTGTTCACTCTTATTGTGGGACATTAGAAGGAAGATTAGCAGGTTTACTACTTGGTATCGGCTACGATATTTCTCTAGTCAGTAGAAATAGAGATGGGGAAACTAGATTGACTGCGCGTGCAAGTAAAAAAGCGACTTCTCAAGGGTTGTCTCTTGCCAAAATAATGAGTTCTGTTGCTCAACAAATTAAAAATAAAAATAACAATCATAA
>JAKUNX010000061.1:0-3510 GCA_022451835.1 Candidatus Poseidoniaceae archaeon | reverse complement strand
ATGGTGCTGCAGGTTGGAGTGGAAAAGTCGATAGAATCGCTGCGGAGAGTTCATTTATCTCTCATGTTGCCAAAATTTCACGGGGTGTTAATTAGTAATGTCTGAAATTGAAGTACCCAACTCACCAGGTAGGTTTGTTTCAAAATGGCGAACTGATGGACCTGTTGATAATATTACATTAGCTAGTTGGAAGGATGAAATGAAAATCGAATCATGGCTGATGATAGCAGAGGCAGCGCTTTTCCTTGATGCTGCTGAGTTATTCGAACAGGTAAAGGAGAATCTTTCAGCTGCTGAGTTAGCAACTATTGGTTTGGTAAGACGAAGAATGCTTGGCGATAACAAGTTAGAACAAGCAATTAATGAGGCTATTGACATTGCCAAAAACCCAGAAACACGTGATTTGAAATTAGAGGGCCGTCTAAGAATGGAAAGAGGCTTGACTAAATTTGAAAGTGGAGATATTGAGGGTGCAAAAGAAGATTTAGAATGGGCTGAATTGAGATTGAAATCAGTTGCTAAAGCAAGTCGTGATCATGATTTATCACTGCTAAATAGGGCTGCACTATTGATGGCAACGAACGCACCACTAATGGCACTAAATGTATACTCAGAGATTACTAGAGATAGTGACCATGCGCATGAAACAATTGCTATATCGAGACTAGGTGCTTCGCGGATTAGGGCGTCATTAGGACATATGTTTGATGCTACACGTCACGCTTGGAACGCCCACTCACATGCAATCAAAGCGTATCAAACCAATATGGCCATTGAAGCAGGTACACTATTCATAGAATTATCATTAGCAAATATTTCTGAAGATGCTGAAAGAATGCAGATTCAAGTTGACAATGCTAAGCCAAGAAAGGTGGAAGACCCTGAACCAACTCTTTTGGTGAATCCATTAGATATCAATGGGGTATTTGATTGGTGCTTCAATAATCTACCTAAATCGAATATCGGCGAGCATAGGCCGGACCTTAGAGCAATGGTTAGTATCGCTAAAAATCTGGACAAATTAGATTATTTCAAAGATTTATTCAGCGAACCTGATGAAGTTGAAGATGCAACACTTGCTGCAATGATACAAGTATGTATTGAAGATGAAGAACATGCGAAAATATGGGGCGAAAGGCTATCCGTGTTGACACTTATTTGAGAGATAAATTCCAATTATCTAAATCAAGGAATTCTTGTTCAGTCCACATAATTACAGGCGGCACTTGATTCCACCATGCAACCTCATCTACTTTGTCATCACTAATATGCCAACTTTCGTCTGAAGGAGATGATTCAGTAACTGCATGAGCGACCCATCCTTCTGGATAGTATTGCTTATTCCACTCCCTAATTGTGACATTGAGACCAGTTTCTTCCTTTACCTCCCTAATCAATGCCTGCTCGGGAGATTCACCTTCATTGAGATGGCCTCCAGGAATTTCCCAGCCACGTTCGGGGTGTTTTACAAACACAACATGACCACCTGATTGCATCGCTAAAGTATCCTCTAAAGTTGAAGTGATCCAAGCAAGAACAAATTTAGGAAACATTTCAATCAAGACCCGAACGTGCTTGTTGCATATATTGTTCAGCCCAATTTTCACCTTGAGCAACAAGTCTCCTAGCAACAAAAAAGGCTTCAGAAAAATCATTTTGACTAATTAAACGAAGTAGTTTCTGCTCATCCTTATTCACTACAGAAATTTCCTCTTCGTAATTTTCAACTTCTTCTTCTACAGTTGAGACACGGCTTGCCAATGCTACCATCTGATTGAGAAATTCTTCACGCTTTGAAACGGGTGGTCGTGTCCATATTTTTTCATCTTCGCCATCCATTCTAGCGGTTAATCTATTCATGTATTCATCTCTAACATTGCTATGAGAGCGTAATGTTTGCACATGATCATAACAAATCCATGCTTCTTCTGATTTATTCAAGCGCTCATATAATCGCCCTAATTCTAACCACAATTCATGATTTTGCGGCCTATGTGCTAACAAGTTTCTAGCTAAATCAATGAATAAATCAGTTTGTCCAGAATCTCTAATCCTCTCTATTCTTCTGCCAAAAATTATGTTTGCTCTTTGATCTCTAAAGTCTAGTCTCTTGCATCGCTCGACAAATTGATCGAGATTTTCTAATGATTCATTTGTTGAATTGATTTGTTGCCACCAAACATCTGGATTAAGAGGATCCCTAGCAAACGCCGCCTCTAATAATTCAAGTCCAAGTTTTAGAAAATCAATTTCTTTTAATTGCTCAATTTGTTCAGGATCTCGTCCTAATATTGAAAATAAGTCTTCCAATACAGCACTTAGGCCTTCTCCATCGCCAACGATCACCTTGATGTCAGCCAGACATCGCCAATTATTTTCATCAGTAAAATCATGCAGAATCGCTTGTCTAGCACTCTGCTCAGCCCAACCAATGTTATCATTAAATCTACTTTCATCCATTGTTGCTAATTTGGTAAATTTTTGGGCTTGTGAACGGTAACGATTACCAAGATTTCTTCTTGGATGTTGTAAGAGGTCCTTACTGTCCTCTAGCAAATAAACACCTCACTGAACGGACATATAGCCAGATTTATCTACTCCAAAAGCGATTGTTGCATCAAAACCAACCTTTGAAGTAGTGCCATCAGCATTTCTAGAAGGGTCTAATGAACTACCTTTTTGATTTGACAGGATAATAGTATCCTTATCTGGTTGCCATCTTGTAACCATAGCCCACTCTACTCTTACTGGATTTCCAATATCAATGTCTTCGTCAACAACTGTTACCATTTTCATACTCCTATGGCCAGCAAGTGCTGCCTCAATCGCTTTGATTCCGTCATCTGCGTTTTTCTTGCGAATCTTTACCACTGCTGCTAACCAACCACAACCACCTTCTGTCATGTGAACATCTAAGCACTCACAAACTTTTGAAACCGCATCCTTGATTGTTGGAGAACGAGGTAAGCCCATTAGAGTCTTATGCTCTGCTTCACCGGGGATAAGTGCGTGGAAAATTGGATCGTTACGATGGACTAATCCATCGAATTCAATAACTGGTTCTTGACGAACATCATCTACTGTACCTGTAATATCTACATATGGACCTTCATCATCATTTTCTAAGGTAATTTTACCCCAAAAGACGTATTCTGCAGATGCTGGAACTTCAATGCCATTTGGCATCTTAGTTAATCGAAGTGGTTTTTGATACAATTTTTCATGTAGTGCTGCAGCAATGGTTAACTCGTCAATATTTTCATCAAATGACATCGCAGCTGCCAACAAGACTACGGGGTCTGGGGCATTAACGCCGGCAACATCTACTGTGTCACCATTTGCTCTTGCAGTTGTCATCATAGTTCGTAGATGCCGAGGAACTAAACGGACAACTGTATGATTTTTATCACGCAGTAATTGCCTGTGAAAGGACATGTTTCTGATTCCATTGTATTGAGCAATAATTACGCTGGCAGAAGAGTACCTCCCACGATCTTGAGGCCAATGGTG
>JAKUNX010000060.1 GCA_022451835.1 Candidatus Poseidoniaceae archaeon | reverse complement strand
GGCCTAGTTGAACTTGGCTTGGGGGATACGCGTCTTATCGAAGCAAAAGGTGCAATGCTACCATTGAATTTTGAAGCCACACCTCCTCGGGCATTGCCTATGGGTACGCTAGTTGAATGTCATATGGCTACTTCTTATGCCTTCAATGGTTCAAGTGCTTGCGCAGGAGTTGCATGGGCTTCTTGTGTAACCCCAGAGGGCGATGAATGTGCAATTGTTGCAACTATTAGTACTGATTTAGATTATGAAGAAACCTCATTAATGCTTCGAAGAAATTTGCAAAGAAGATTGGCAACTAGAGATTTGGAAGTTGTCAGTTTTGATGTCGCGGTTGATGAAGTAACTGCTGGTGCAGAACACCATGGTGTTGCGATGGCTGCATTGATAATGCCTAACTCGTTATCGATGGGTGGAAGACAATCAACTGGGCCAATAAGGGGTGGATTAACAGTGCCAGAAGAAAAACAACAAAAGCGCGTTGATGTGAAAGCGCCAGCCGCTCCTGCATTAAGACCTGGTAGTAGGCGCGGCGGCGGAAGTAATACTGATTTCTCATTATGACGACATCTACAAGAACCTTCGACATGATTTACAATCATGTCAGAGCCATGGAAAGTATTCAAGTGCTCTGCATGCGAGATGTGTTATGGTGCAAAATCATTAGGACACAATTGTCCACATTGTGGCCAAAGAACCAATAAAGCAACGCAAGTAATTGATAGTGCAGACAATCCAGCCGATCTACGGATCAAAGTGATCATTGCCAACACCCCTCCGGAGTTACGCGAATCATTAGAAAAACAACTCAAAAAATCTGAAAAATTAATTGATACTAGTTCGAATTTTTCATCAATAAAAGGACTCAATGTATTGCGAAAGTCTGTAGATAGCGATGGTAAATTAACTCTAGAGGTAGTGAAAACAAATTTTGCTGAGAGGGGCTTTGATGAGGATGTTGTCGCATTTTTAGAGATGGCTGAAGCACAAGGAGTTATACTTAGAGCAGGAGAAGGAATTTGGCAATTTCTTGAGTGAAGTTGATAATAGGGAAGTCGTGGCCAAGAACTACGGGCGTATGGGTTAGTTTGGCCTATACTCGGGCGTTTGGGACGCTTGGACCCAAGTTCAAATCTTGGTACGCCCACCATTTTACATTATTCAGTCTTTGAGTGTACCCATATAATGTGATAACCAAATTGGGTTTTAACAAATTTACTTGGTACTTCATCAATATCAGTTTGCCAAACAGCATCCTCGAATTGTTTTACCATTTGACCTTCAACAAATTCTCCTAAATCACCTTTTTTCGAACCGCTTGGACAGGTAGAAAATTTCTTTGCTGACTTTTTGAAAACTTTCAACGGATTTTTAGCTTTAGATATCTCTTCAATTATTCCTCTTGCAGATGGTTTATCTGGCACTAATATATGTCTAACATGTGCCTTTCTAGGATTATTTCTCTTGTCATGTCTGCGCATTTATTTTCAACTCCGTTCTCGATTTCACTGCCAATCTATCAAAAATATGAGCGCATATCCAACAAAACAATGCTAACACTATTTTAGAAATGAAACTATTTGTTAACTCTCTTTCTAGATCAGTACTGATTTCTGGGAGTATTGCGATCCAACCAATTGCATAAGCAGTAAATGATAAGATCGTATGTGGCGCTACAGATTTGCTGAAAAGCATTGAAAAGCATCTTTTGTGATGCATTATTACCATCATTAATCCGACACTAATGAAAAATGAAAACATCTTTAATCCAGATTTCTCGTTACCATAAATACATGTTACTGGTATTTCTTTAACTCGAAGTGATTTTCTAGATAATTCGATTAACCAATAATTTGGATAGCCATAATTTTTCCATGACTTAGACCAATTCCATTCTTTAAGCACATTGTGACTTGTGGCTGTATAACCGCATTGTGGGTCAGTAACATGTCTCCCCGCTGCTAATGTGGTAAGGAATCCTAACAATATACTTGCAAATTTTCGTAATTTAGGCATTTCTGAAATTCCATCTTTGTGATGGAATCTATTGCCTTTTACGTAATCAGATTGATTATGGATAATTGGTTCAATGAGACTATCTAAATCTTCTGGATTCATTTGGCCATCTCCCGCCATAACTACACTAACGAATGGTTTGTCCAATAATTTCATTATCTCTTGATGGCCAGTATCTATGGCAAATCCAACACCTTTTCCAGTAAGGTTAACTAATCTAATTTTGTTATTTGTCGAGATATTATTCTCAACAATCGCTTGAGTTTCATCATTTGACCCATCATTTACTACCACTATTTTGTCAACAAAATCTGGAATTGAATTGATTACGTCTTCTATGAAATCTTGTTCATTCTTTGCTGGAATGACAACGCCAACATGCCATTCATTACGCATGTAACTTCCAAGTCTTCGAGGCTGATGAACATAACTTATCGGTAAATCAAATTTAGATTAAAATTGCGTGATTATATCAGTTATCAAACGCAGATTATAAGTTCAATTGAATTTACAACCCATTGTGACTAGTAAGAATCTTAGGGTAGTCTATGTCGGTAGAGATTTAGAATTACGGATAATTTCACTATTAGTTAGAGCAAATGAGATTGCTGAAGAAGTCATATTTGTTGACGCAGGTTCAAATGATAGAACTATGGAATTAGCAAGTGAATTTGGTTGCAAAATTTTAAACTATCCTGACAATGAAATCACTGCGCCGAGATTAGCCAAGTTTCTTTGTGAATCAAAGTTTGATGATAATTTTTCTAATCTGGTAATTTATGTCACAGATGAATGGAAATTGAAGGAATTGCCTGTAGTTGTTAATCGTTCTAGAGAGGGGTGGGATATTTACATCTCCTTCAACAATGTCGAAGCAAATCAAGACATTATTGCTGAAGAGTTAGTAATTGATTCTTTAAGCATCGATCATTTATTTTTGTCAAATCGCGGACTAGAAGAACTTGCCAAGGCAAATTCTATGACAAGCACAATTAATTTGTCTGATAAATTAAGAGTAAGAGTAATCGAATCCTCTGATAAAATCAAGATTCCTCAAAGGGAATCACTAGCAACTGCATCAAGGTTCGCACAATTATTTTATTGGATGTTAGAAACAAAGCACCCACTATTCTTGTTTGGTATACCAGGCATTGTTTTGTTTTTCTTGGGCTACAGATTATCTGGTAACGTAGTTGATACATTCAATGAGTTGAATTCAGTTTCTATTGGAGTAACTTTAGCCACTATAGCAATGACTTTGATCGGATTATTCGCTATGATGGTTGCACTAATCCTGTATATTATGGGCAAACAAGTTGAGCAGATTCAATCACAGTATGGTTGGAATAAATATGATGATAAATCAGCTTAGAGGCGATTGAACAATGTCTAATTTTCGTTACTTAGTTTGTTTGGATATGGATCGTGTTTTGGTTGACCATCTGTCAACATGGCAATATGTTTACGACAAATTAGGCATATCTAATGATGAGTCATTTGAGTTGTATAATCAGGGTTTACTTAATGAATGGGATTGGATAAAACTAGATATTGCTCTAATTAAAAATAGTATTAAAGACAGAAAAATTACTGATACTGAACTTAGGTCATTGATGGAGGGAATGCCAATGATGAAGAATTGGCAACTATTAATTTCAGAGTTGTTGAATGATGGTGCTAAAGTTGCAATTATTTCAGGAGGTCTTCAACAAACTGCAAGAGACATAGCTGCACAGTTTCCATCAGACAAAGCTTGGTCTAGGAGGTGGGGTGGAATTGATCGACATACTGCAAATAGATTTGGTAATGGATTCGATTCACAGTTATCAATTTTCACTAACGGCTGGCTAAGGGGTAAAATTACTTTTAATGGTGAATATGAATTGGATGATTTTGGTAGATATCAAGTTCAAATGAATGGGAAGGGTGCAATTGTAAAAATGCTTCAAAGGAGATACAATATTTCCAAAGAACGCACAGCATCAGTAGGTGATTCAGCAGGTGATATCGGTATGTTCCAAGAATCTGGTCTAGCGATTTGCTTTAATCCATGGGATGAAAGACCAATACAATATTGTAATACTGTAATCGAAGAAAAAGATTTACAATTAGTCTTAGCAGAAATTAAAAATAAATTTAGCGAATGATTTTTTTAGTATCGGTATAATCAATATTCATGCCTGATGATTATGCTTTCATCTCATCAATCTGCTTGAGTTGTGGATTTACTTTGGGAGAATTTATTCCAGGAATGGAATGTCCGATATGTGGCGAGCCTATTTTATGATCTCTCGGTTAATTGCAACACCTTCAGATTTAACAAATTCAATTACTCGTTCTATAGATTCCAGCGATAGGTCTTCAGGAGCAAAAACTCCTGATTTGTAGGTGTTTTGAGATAGTTTAGAACTATTGAATAAATCCATTGCGCAAGCAATTGTTACCAAACCGGTAGTTCTTGCCATTGAACTAAATCCATTTTTACCATTATCTGAAATTTCCCAAACTATACTATAATTGTCATAACAAAATTGGATTTCCATCCAAGTGAATTCTTGATTATTTTTATTGAACTTCCAAGCTTCGATTAATTCTTCATTCGATAAAACATCTTTCTCAGCCTGCCACTTTTGAATATGTCCTGGCCACCTAACTGTATATTCCCTCATATTTGGTGACATTGCAGAGTTTAGTAAACTACGCAAACCGTCAGTTAGAAACGCTTCCATGGTGCCAAAACCAGTCACATTTATTTCATGCAGGTCAGTTAATGCATCAACACTTTCAATCATATTGTTGGTAATTATTCTTGCAGGCCTGGTATATTCTTCAATAACATCCGAAGGGGAGAATGGAGCCATATAAGACCAGTTTCCGTCGGGAGAGGAGGGATTTCCTCCTACCTTAATGCTAATATCTTTAATCTCACTATCTCTTTCATATTCCTTTTTAATTATCATATTTGATAGACCAGGGGCAATTCCGACATCCCAAATTAAAGTTGATCCTTGCTCAATGGCAAATTGGTTGTGAATGGTTGGCTCTGTTTCAGTAAATGCAAGATCAATTATGTCTTTATTCATGGAAATCAGTAAGGGTCTTATTTTCTCCCCGATACTTCCTGGAAGTAAGTTTAGAACAACACTTGAATTTGGCATTTCATGTAGTAGTTGAAATATGTCGCCTTCTTGATATGTTACTGAAGGATTCGATTTTACATCTAGTGGTACAGTTAGATCAACAACATGGACATTAAGTCCAAGTTGTGTCAATTTGGTAACAACAAAATTACCTACCAAACCACATCCCAAAGCAATGATGTCAGTCATGTTACCACTCAAGGAGTTACTCTTCTTGAATCTCTTGGGAATGGAATTACCTCTCGAATATGCTCGGCACCACTAAGCCATGAGCAAACTCTGTCTACTCCAAGACCGAATCCACCGTGAGGCACACCTCCATAAGTTCGAGTATCAATATAGAATTGATATGGCTCTCTTGGTGTACCTTCTTCATCAATTCTAGCAAGAATTTCTTGCTCAGACCAAGTTCTTTCACCGCCACCAATAATTTCCCCATAACCTTCAGGAGCAAGTAAATCGTGACATAGAACATACTTTCCATCATCTGGGTCTACTCTATGATAGAATGGTTTGGCAATCTTTGGATAGTGGGTTAAGAAATGTGGTACTTCAAAATCTTGAGTAAGTATTTTTTCTTTTGAGTAGTCTAAGTCTTGCCCCCATTCAATTTCAACACCAAGACCTTGTAGAGTTTCTACTGCTTCATCATATCTAATCCGTGGGTATTTTGAATCAGCATATCTTGCAATGATATCTAAATCTCGACCAAGAGATTCTAGTTCAGAACTTCTTTCTTCAAGTAAAGTTGCAGCAATTTTTCGCACAACACCTTCGCCATAATTCATAATTTCTTGATTGTCAGCCCATGCTACTTCCATTTCAGCATGCCAGAATTCAGTAAGGTGACGTCTTGTCCTTGATTTCTCTGCCCTGAATGATGGTGCAATGGTATACAATCGTTCCAATGCTGGCATTGCAGCTTCAGCATAGAGTTGCCAAGATTGTGTTAGGTAGGCTTTACGGCCAAAATATGGAACTTCAAACAACGTTGAGCCACCTTCAACTGCACCAGCAACAAAATTTGGTGCTTGATACTCAATGAAATCTTGATCACGGAAATATGAATGAATTGCGCCAAATACCGTACTACGTAATTTTAGCATAGTAGTCATTCTTGATGTTCTCAAGTAAAGGTGACGGTTATCTAGCAGGAATTCAGTTTCTCCACCATCAGCAGCAGTCATTGCAGATTCGGTAATAGGGAACGGAGTTTCAGGATTTACAGGACCAACAATTTCGACGTTTTCGACAATTATCTCATAGCCACCTTCAGCTCTTTCATCAGGATTTGCTATCCCATGAATAATTAATGAAGATTCGATTAATGCAGACTTGACACTTTCGAAGCAATCATCTCCGATAGTGTCTTTCTTTGCTACGCATTGAATAGAACCAGTAGAATCTCTGAGGACAACAAATCGAATTTTATTTGAGCCTCGAGAACGCTTTACCCAACCTTTTAATTCCACTTTTTGGCCATCATATTTGCCGTTTAAGACATCAGAAATCCAAATTGTCTTCATATCGTCACCATTTAACCGTAGAAGCGCCCATAATTGAAATCTCGCTTCAAAATATGACCCTTAAAATCTAGGTTTAATTATAACAATATACAGAAAACCTCAAACTTATCACTTGAGTTACTCCATTAATGCACAAGATTGTCGTGTATGCGATTGGAGGGAATGCTCTTCAAAATCCAGTTCCGACTGATTCTGATCAATCATCTGAAATATTGGCCAAAGTAATGAGTGATGTCGTAGATTTACTAGAATCTGGTTGGGGTGTGATTCTAACTCATGGCAATGGTCCACAAGTGGGACATTTGATGCAGTTAGATGGTGATTTTAGTCATACAATGGATGAGTGGGTTTCAGCAACTCAAGGTATGATTGGGCATTCATTAGCACTTAATTTAGACTCAATTTTACTAAAGAGAAGACGTCCTGAAAGAACAGCATGTGTAATTACAAGGGTAGAAGTTGATGCAAACGATTCAGGATTTGAATTGCCTACTAAACCAGTTGGACCGATATTGAGTGATAAGGTGGTAATGACTGCAGATTGGGATATTGCTGAGACAGTAAATGGTCCTAGAAGAGTAGTAGCAAGTCCAATGCCAATGAGCGTGTTAGATATTGAAGTCATCAGAAAATTAGTTGAGTTGAGGGCAGTGGTTATTTGCGGAGGAGGCGGGGGCATCCCTGTAATCAAGAAGGATAGGCATTATGTGGGTGTTCCAGCAGTTATCGATAAAGATAGATTATCTGCATTGATTGCGATCAAACTTAACGCTGATGCATTGATTATTTCTACTGCTGTAGATTCAGTTAAAACAGGATTTGGTACTGAAAATGAACAATCTCACAGAAAATTGACCTTGGATGAATGTGAAACACTCATGGCTCAAGGTGAATTTCCAGATGGGTCAATGGGGCCAAAAATTGGAAGTTTGATGGAAGCTTCATTGCACAACCCTTCACTTACAGCAATACTTTGCCAACCTGGAGATGCGTTGAAATCTCTTAGAGGAGAGGCTGGAACAAAAATTGTAGTGAAATAATACCACATATTCATAAGTCGCAGCCTTTTCGTTCATTACATGAACAAGATAGAAGCAAGTGCACATTGTGATGGACCATGTGGAGTATACGACCCAGCGAGCGCAAGAGTTGCTGCTGAGGCAGTACAATCAATGACAAAGAAAATGCTAACTTTGTCTGAAAACCACTCATCAGATTGTGGTTCAGCAGCCTACATTAACACAATGAGCCGGTATGCAACAATTAAGGAAGAAGAAGCACACAAGTGTAAGGAAGAACTACTTGTACTTTGGACGGATTTCTTTAAGCCAATTCACCTTGAATCCAATCCAAATTTACATGATACATTTTGGAAGGCAGCTAAGCTTTGCAGTGCTTGTAAGGTTGAGGTATCAGCCCAACATGCTCAAGAATTGATGGATGCAGTAGAAGAAATTCATAACATGTTTTGGGCAGTCAAGGGAAGAGAAGTACCTTGGATTAGAGCAAGCTGATTGCATGGAAAAAATGCAAGTTACTATTCGTGGAGATAGTATGTGGCCATCTTTAAAAGATGGTCAAGATATTATTTGCTCTCCGTACAATGGCCAGACCATTTCAATCAATCAAGTGGTTATTTTCACTCATCCATTTAACAATTCTATTATTGCAGCAAAGCGGGTAAAACAAATACAGGATGGTAAATTATTTGTTGAAGGTGATAATCCTGATCCAACCGCTAGTGATGATTCACATAATTTTGGCTTGATTAATGTTGAATCAGTTATAGCAGTTGCAGATTAGCGGGCCTGACGGGGTTCGAACCCGCGACCGACGGATTAAGAGTCCGTCGCTCTACCTGACTAAGCTACAGGCCCAACCTTTCCTGCCACACTTCGTATTTAATCATTGATTTCTCGAATGCTAATTTGCTATTCGTCCGTTAGGATTAATCTTGATTTCTACTCCTGAGTCTTTGGCTAATACTACAACATCACACATGTTGTTGAATAATCCAACCTGCACTACTCCAGCAATTTTTAGGATGTTAACTTCAAGATTTGTCGGATCTTTGATTTTTGGTCCACAATGCGCATCTGCGATGTAGTTGCCGTTATCTGTTATCACAGGATTATCTCCTGACATTCGACAGTTGACCCGGCAATCTAGTAATTTCGTTAATTGGCGTATTGTTGCTTGATGAGAGAAAGGTGTAATTTCAATAGGAAGTGGAAAGGCTCCTAAAGTTTCAACCATTTTTCGTTCATCAGCTACTACAACCATTGAAAGAGATTCTTGAGCGACAATTTTTTCTCTTAGTAAAGCAGCTCCTCCGCCTTTGATTAGGTTGAATTCACTATCAAACTCATCTGCCCCATCAATGACTATGTCTAAGTTGTCGCAATCAGAAAGTTCAACCAGTGGTATTCCTACTTTAGTTGCTAGTTTTTCGGTTGCTAAAGATGTCGGTACACCGACTATTTCTAAACCTTCTTCGGCCATTCTTCTACCTAATTCTAATACTGTATACTTGACGGTAGAGCCTGTACCTAATCCTACTTTCATGCCATTATTGACATATTTGCAGGCTTCAATTCCAGCTTGCTGTTTTAACAACTCTACTCTGTCCATGAATGTTCGTAAGTTATGCGGCTATTGAGTATTGTGATGATTACGCTTCATCAGTTTATGGCGAAAGGTTTTGACCTTAGATAGAATGTCATGTCCATGGGGGGAAGGATTGGCCGTCAGGCTATTGCAGTATTCATGTTGGTATTGTTTTCTATTTCTACCCAATCCTATTACTTTTCAAACGACTCTAACGTTTTTGATGACAATGAACCAATTACCTCTGAAGCATTGGGTCAAGAAGAAAAAATTGCAATCGGTTCATACCCTGATGGTGCTGTCGAAAAAGTCATGATTTCTGTCCCCGATGGCCAAGTTGTTCAGTCAATGAATCTCGACCTAGAAGGTGCTGATTTAGCAACCTCGACAAGTTTTTCTCTTACTGACAGTGTTGATTTCTCAAGTTCTAATTACTATGAAGGAGTTAATGTCAATACTTCCTCACTATCACTGTTACCTCAAGAATGGTCATGGGATTTTGAAACAGGTTCATTTGGACCAGAATGGAGACTTGGCGGTACTAGTAATTGGAATATACAATCTTCTACAGTTATTTCAGGTAGTCAAACTGCCAAAGCTGGTACTATAAGTAGTAATCAAGAAACTTCTTTGACACTTGATGTTTCAGCAATTCCAGCGGGTTCGGGAACTTTCCAATATCAAGTATCTTCTGAGAGTGGATTTGATTACCTAGTATTTTGCATAGACAATACTGCTTGTAGTAGATCAAGTGGTTTCAATCAGCGTTGGGCAGGTATTACTAGCGGAACTCATAGTTTTACTATGCCAGCAACAGCTCAAACATTAACTTGGAAATATGCTAAAGATGGTAGCG
>JAKUNX010000006.1 GCA_022451835.1 Candidatus Poseidoniaceae archaeon | reverse complement strand
CAAATGCATCGCTATCTGCCATAGCAAAAATAGCGGCTTCATCCATTGTATTGTTGGCAATTTCCAATGCTGATTTACTTGCTTGCCAGCCGTGTTTCCATTTTTCATTACCTATTGTCAAATTAGATACCATGGCTACTACTGCTGCTGACTGACCCAATGCTACTGCACTTGCTGTTCCACCACCTGGAGTAGGTGATTTCGAGGCTAATTTGCTTTGAAATTCTTGTAAAGTCATTTCCATCCAATTCAATTCACTCCCTCCTGTAAGGCCCACTCAATAATCCGTTGTTTAGGGTCAAAATGTTCTAGTTGCGATAGTCCAAGTCCATTTATTGCACACTCTACTAATTCTTCAGTAGAAGCGTTTGGGTTATTACTAAACCACTTTCCAGATTCAACCATTGCACTTAAGGGAACCAATCCTACTAATTCACTACCTTTCAATTTCACTGAATGATCGTTAGCGATTGATTTACAGATTTCGAATGCTTTGTGAATGGAGCATTTATTGACATCTAAAATATTCATTGAAACTTGGCTTATGGAGTGAGACTCTAATGTTACTCCCATTCCTTGAATTTCAGGAATCATACCTCTAACTCTCATCTTTTTCCCATCCAAAGTTTTGATTAAACGTCCAGATCCGCGAATAATTGAACCTATTTTTTTAGCAACTACTGCATCTTTTTCATCAACATTAACATTGTAAGCGATAAGAATATCTCTAGCACCAATTGTTATTCCACCAGATTTTGCTACATTCTCACTCCATTGTTTAGGTCCAAAATCAGGCAACCTTGTTGATTCTCCATGTATCTCATCATTGTTATCTAAACGATCTTTAAGACCTTCATATTCGCCTTTGCGTAATGTAGATAGTAATTTTCTATCGGGATTAGTTGCTGCATATCCATAAAGAAAAGTACATACACCAAATTGGTTAGAAACATCTTTTGCTAACCTTTCTGCTAAATTTGAACAGTCCTCCATTGTATAATTACTGAGCGGGATAAAAGGGCATACATCAACAACTCCTAATCTTGGGTGTTCACCCTTATGCGTCCTCATATCAATTAGTTCAATTGATGACTTAATTAATTGAAATGCTGCTTGATAAACTGCCTCTGGATGTCCAGCAATCGTGATTACAGTTCTATTATAATCAGCATCTGGCTCTACACTCAATACTGAACATTTATCGCTTTGAGTAATTGATTTGACAATCTCGCCAATCACGTTTTCATCTATACCTTCGGAAATATTTGGCACGCACTCAATTATTGGCTGGTCCATGACACATGCTCAATTAGACGGACTTTGAAGTTAGCCTTAATTGTAAATAGAGTCAGGTGAATCTTTTAGCCCACCATTTATTTTCTTCACATTAATCCTCTTGATAGATTCTATGAAATCATCTTGAATAATATGCCCTCTACCTTTTCTAATAGCAATCATTCCAGCTTCAACACAGGTTGCCTTTATCTCAGCACCAGAAAACCCAGATGTTTTATCAATTATAGCCTTCAATTGAATCTTTTTTGTAGACATTTTATCGATATTCAATTTGAATATCGCTTTCCTTCCCAAATCATCAGGAATGGGTATTTCAATTACTCTATCAAATCTTCCAGGCCTTAATAATGCCTCATCCAATATGTCAGGGCGATTAGTTGCAGCAATAATCTTGACATTTTCTAATACATCAAATCCATCAAGTTCGGCTAGCAATTGCATTAATGTGCGTTGTACTTCTCTATCCCCACTAGTTGAACCATCTAGTCGCTTTGCACCAATAGCATCAATTTCGTCTAAGAAAATTATCGACGGTGCTTTCTCTTTAGCAAGAGAAAATAATTCTCTAACCATTCTTCCACCTTCTCCGATATATTTCTGAGCCAACTCACTACCAACCATTCTTATGAATGTCGCATCAGTATGATTAGCCACTGCCTTCGCAAGAAGCGTTTTTCCACATCCAGGCGGACCAACAAGTAATATTCCTTTAGGTGGTTCTATTCCAACTTTCTTAAACAATTCAGGAGAATTAAGTGGCAATTCTATTGCCTCCCTAACAGATTGTTTTTGTTCTTCTAATCCTGCAACTGAATCATAGTCAATTTCTGGCCGTTCGACCATTTCAGCGCCACTAACCATTGGATCCCATGCATCATGTAACACTTCAATTACTGCTAAAGTATCTTGATTAAGTGCAACTCTAACTCCTGGTTTTAATACGTCTGGAGATAGTCTTTGATTCAATCCAACTTGAAAAACAGTTCCATTTGAAGCCCTAACTATTCCTCTTTCTTGATCTAGTATATCCTCTAAATGCCCCACTATTAGCGGCGGAGATTTAAGACTTCTACCTTCTTCATCAAGCCTATTTGCTCGTTTTTTCATAGAACGTATTTCTGATTCCAAGTGAGCCCTTTCATTGATTAAATCTTGAGTTTGTTCTTGTAATTTTCTAAAGTCATCCTCGAGTTGTTTCAAATCTTCTTCATTAGATGATTTGAGATCATTAGGTGGTGTATCTACGTCGCCAACCATGCCAATCAATACATCCTATCGTCTATCATCTATGAAGTCTGTCATAAACTATGATAAATTTCATTTTGATTGTTGTGTTGGAGGTGTTTGTGAGACTATGAGTGAATGTGAAATTTGTGGAGCAATGAAGGTCAGCACTAAGTCTGTTCTGATGGGAAAAGCAAATGTCAATGCTTGCATAAGGTGTGTAGAGAAATTAGGATTAACTCCAAAACAAACCGCCCCTGGCATTAGAATGTCACAAAATAGAACAAATGTTTCATACAAGCCAAAAAGACGTAATGATATAATGTCTAAACAAGAGAAAGAACTTGTGGATAATTTTTCATCAAAGATTGCTAATGCCAGGAATTCTAAAGGATGGAATCAAGCAGAACTTGGAAAAAGAATGGCTGAAACTGTCAATGTAATAAAATCGGCCGAGTCAGGAAAACCACCTACTGATTCGGTAATAAGGAAATTTGAACGTGTATTGGGGATCTCACTCATGGAAGTCAGTACGCCATCAGAAACATCGAGAGTGATTAAGGGAAATAATCGAGGCATGACTCTTGGGGATTTCTTCAATCAAAACGGTGATTAGATGACTATACGAGTTCATTCTTTGTGGCTTGCACAGGATGATCCTAAAAAAAATACAGCAGTAATTTCTTCAAAACGTGGCGATATTAAACTGCATAAGAAAATTAGCACTCTGCCAAAAAAAGGGATTATATTAGAACCTTTATGTGGTAAAATTTTTGGCCCTGAAGACCATGATTTACTAACTAAGAAAAATGGTTCATTGGTAGGTTTGGATTGTTCATGGAAGCACATTGAATCTAGTGTCGATAAAGTAATGAGACAAACTAGATTACAACCGCGAATGTTACCATTACTACTTGCGGCAAATCCAGTTAATTGGGGCAAACCTGGTAAATTATCTACGATAGAAGCAATTGCCGCTGCAACTTATCTAACTGGAAATAAAGAACAAGCTGAATCTTTACTTTCGGCTTTTAGGTGGGGTCAACGCTTTGTAGAGTTAAACTTTGAACCACTTGAAGAGTATTCTTCTGCTAAGTCAAGCAAAGAACTAGTTGATTTACAATTCGATTTTTTTGAAATTGAACATTTACGTAATGGTGATGATAATGAATCATAGAAAAGTTCCTGTTTCCAAATTAAAAGATGGAAATTTGATTATTTCATCCGATGATTTGGCGGTTGAATCAGTTGTGCATCTGTATTTCAATGAAGAGAAAATAGCTACATTATTGGCCTCTCCAAATGATTGTGAAAATCTATTTATCGGTCATTTATTGACTGAAGGTTACATTAAAAGATCTCAGGCTAAAATATGTTCCAATGATGTAAAATCGACTACTAGCAAAGACGGAATTAAAGTTCAAATCAATTCATCTTTTCCATTACTAACCAAGCCAAAAATTACTGGCATTACCACTACATCATGTGGTGCATGTAATACCGATGGCCTTGATATGTTAATTGCTGATTTACCCATGGTTAAAGGCAATCTAGAATTTGATAAATCTATACTTTATCTAGGACTAGAAAAAATGAGATCATTACAAGATGGTTTCTCAAAAACTGGCGGAATGCATAGTGCTGGAATATTAAATTACCATGGTGAATTGAAATATCTTTCAGAGGACATAGGTAGGCACAATGCAGTAGACAAAGTTGTTGGAAAATCAATTGAAGATGACACCATGGAAGAAATTGTTCTTTTGTTAAGTGGTAGATGTGGATGGGATATAGTTGCAAAGGCTGCGAGATCCAACATTTCTGTTATTGCATCAATTGGTGCTTGTTCAACGCTTGCTGCAGACTGTGCTAGAAAATTAGGCATCACAATCTATTCGTTCGTTAAACCAAATAGTGCTACAATCATAGGCTAGCAATGATTTTAGCCCAAGACTTGAAAAGTCAAATTAGGTACAATAAATTGATTACGATGGGTGATACTACCGATGGCTTAACTCCTGTCGATCAATCTAAGTTGAAATTATCAAGTTTGAAATCGACTGCAGCCGGCATCCCTGCGGTAATTTCGAGTGCTGTACATTCACTCAAAAAAATGGGACCTATTAAAACAATTAAGACGCTGAAAATGGTTAATCAAAAAGACGGTTTTGATTGCCCTGGTTGTGCTTGGCCAGACCCCGACCATCGTTCACCATTCGAATTTTGTGAAAATGGTGCTAAGGCTGTAGCTGACGAGGCTATGAAGGCTAATGTAAATCGTAAGTTCTTTGCCAAGTATACTGTAAAAGAATTATCACAGATGAGCGATTTTTGGCTTAATAGCCAAGGTAGAATTGCCGAACCAATGTACTTGAAAAGGGGGGAATCAAAGTATAAACCGATTTCTTGGACAGATGCATTTAGTTTAATATCTAATAAATTAAATACACTTGACAGCCCAAATAAGGCTGTGTTTTATACATCCGGCAGAACTAGTAATGAAGCCGCATTTCTATACCAAGCATTTGTTAGAATGTATGGAACTAATAATTTGCCTGATTGCTCAAATATGTGTCATGAATCCAGTGGTAAAGCATTGACTTCTACAATTGGAATTGGTAAGGGGACAGTTACTCTAGATGATTTTAATTATGCTGATACAATTCTAGTAATTGGCCAAAACCCAGGCACCAATCATCCGCGTATGTTGACTGCACTAAGTGATGCTAAGAAAAAAGGATCAACAATAATACACATCAACCCATTGCCTGAAACCGGACTAGTACGTTTCAAACATCCACAGGATTATATGAAATTAAACTTCAATTCTACCAAATTATCTGATATTCATATACCAATAAAAATCGGAGGCGATGCAGCATTACTTCAAGGGATTAATAAATTAATAATTGACTCTAAAAAGGTTAATCACTCATTCATTAATGATAAAACAACTGAATATGAACAGTATGTGGAATCTTTACAATTTCTAGACTGGGATAGAGTCTCACGTGATACCGGTATTAGCAAGGAAGAAATTATCAAACTAGCTGAAATTATAGCCAATTCTAAATCTATTATATCATGTTGGGCAATGGGTTTGACACAACATAGAAATGGAGTATCGGTAATTCAAGAAGTAGTAAATTTGCATCTATTAGGAGGTCATATTGGCCGTAAGGGTGCAGGTTTATGCCCAGTTAGAGGCCATTCTAATGTTCAAGGTAATCGAACTGTAGGAATTTGGGAGGCTCCTAGTGATTCTTTTATTGAAAATATGGAACAAGGTTTGAAATTTACAATGCCTAGGAAGCATGGATATGACGTAGTGAATTCTATTCTTGCGATGGAGAATGGCGATGTTGACTTCTTGTTTTGCCTAGGTGGCAATTTCATTTCTGCAACACCTGATACGAAAAGAACCTCTAATGCAGTGTCTAAACTATCAATGAGCGTACATGTTTCAACCAAACTAAACCGTTCGCACTTAGTCCAATCCGACGAGATGTTGATATTGCCATGCTTAGGAAGGACAGAAGCAGATAAACAAAAATCAGGAACTCAATTCGTGACAGTAGAAAATTCAATGGGTATCGTTCACACATCTGAAGGTAGATTGAAACCCGCATCTAGTAATCTAAGAAGTGAACCATGGATTATTGCACAACTTGCCGACACGACTCTTGTAGATTCTTCTATTAATTTCCGTGAACAAGTAGAGGACTATGACAATATTAGGAATTTAATTAGTCGATGCGTTAATGGATTTGATAATTATAATCGCCGTGTGCGTAAAGAAAATGGATTTTACCTACCTAATCCTCCTAAAGATAGTTGTCAATTCAATACATCTGATGGATTAGCACATTTTTCTATTAACCCATTACCAAACGTTGACATTGAAGATGACCAATTTGTTATGATGACAATGCGATCACACGATCAATACAATACTACAATTTATGGCCTTGATGACAGATATCGAGGAATTAAAGGTAATAGGAGAGTTGTTTTAATGAATCCTGATGATATGCTCGATTTACAACTCAAAACTAGAGATTATGTTGATATAACAAGTCATTTCAATGGAAGTCTAAGAATTTCTAAGCAATGGATAGTAATTCCATACAAAATACCAAAAAGGAATATTGCTACTTACTTTCCAGAGGCCAACGAATTAGTGCCTTTGGAATCTACTGCAGACATATCAAATACTCCTACCTCAAAGTGGATTATTTGTACCCTAAGTGGACAAAATCCAGAATATGAGGAGGAGTGATATTGACTAAGGGTTACATCGAATTCTTCCTATCAAATTCTAAATTTCGCAGACTATGGGCTGCTTCCGTAATTTCATTATTAGGAGAATGGTTCAATACCATCGCGTTATTTTTCTTAATTTTAGAATATTCTGGTTCAGAATTCTTACTTGGAATATTATTTTCAGTTAGAATGGCATTATTTGCTATATCTCAGCCTATTAATGGGTTACTAGCTGATAGGATTAGTAGGAAAAAATTGATGCTGTGGTCCAATATTTTCCAGGTATTCTTAGCACTATCATTCTTATTAGTTGATGGCAAAGAAGATATGTGGTGGCTTATCACTTTATCAGGATTTATGATGTTACTACACGGTGTTTATGTTACTGCTGAACGTGCTGCATTACCAAATATTGTTGATGAAACGGATCTTATTACTGCAAATGCAATCGATAGTGCTTCTTGGTCCACAGCATTATGCATTGGTGCTATGTTAGGTGGAATAACCGTAAGTGTATGGGGTACAGACATGGCCTTCATAATTGACTCTTACACATTTTTACTTTCTTCTCTCCTGTTAATCCCATTAACATTTGAACAAAGATTTGACAAATCAATCAAAGGTCCATTATTGAGTACAGCATTTAAGAACATTAAAATCGGTTGGACAAGAATATATCAGGATAAGAAATTACTAAGAATTGTATTTGCTAAGTCATCATGGAATCTTGCTGGTGCAGGATTGGCTGGTGTTTTCTTGGTTCTTGCGGGAGCAGATTTAACTGGATATGGTGCGGCTTTTGGATTTGGTCTGTTCTTCTTTGCTAGAGGGATTGGTACTGGATTAGGACCACTAATTGCCAGGGCATTATTCAAAGATAAAACTAAATGGCCATCACTAATTGGAGTTTTAGTTTCATTATCAGGATTATTTTACTTCATGGTTGGCATTACCTTAGATTATTATTTGCCATTAACTGTTGCTCTAATCATTCTTGCCCATTCAGCAAGTGGCGGTAATTGGGTTTTGTCAACAGTACTTACACAAATGTGGGTAGAGGATGAAGTTAGAGGTAGAGTCTTTTCTATGGATATGTTAATACTTGGCGGCACTGCTGCAATTTCAACAACTGTTGCAGGATTTTTAGTTGAGTATAATGACTTGTCATTACGAGGTGGTTTTATTTCATTCTCTTGTTTAATGATTATCTCTGGGCTAATATTCACATATTGGCGACCTGACCTTCAAACAAACATTGAGCAATAGTCTCAAAGAACCCCTCTCCTTGGGTAAACTCATGGAAGGCGATTGGACGGTTCTCAGGAATTGTTTACAAGAAGGGATTCCTAACAATTTACCTCCACATCCTGAATTTGATAATTCTGTGGACCACGCTCCTGCTAGGAGGAAAGTATTGAATAATACAGAGAAAATTTTGGCATTAAAAAATGCTCTAAGATATTTTGATGCACAATATCACGAAATCTTAGCAGCAGAATTTCTTAATGAACTTGAGACATTTGGCAGAATCACTATGCAGAGATTCAGGCCAACTGAGTATGAAATGAGAGCATATCCTATCGATGCATACCCTGCTAATTCCCAACAAGCATCTGCTATAATGTTGATGATTATGAATAATTTAGATCCTGCTGTTGCTCAATTCCCTCATGAATTAATCACATATGGAGGAAATGGTTCGGTATTCCAAAATTGGGCTCAATATAGGTTGACTATGCAATACTTATGTGAGATGAATGATGAGCAAACATTAGTAATGTATTCAGGTCATCCACTTGGATTATTTCCCTCAAGTAAAAATTCCCCAAGAGTAGTCATAACTAATGGCATGGTTATTCCAAATTATAGTTCACGAGAGGATTATGAAAAAATGAACTCACTTGGTGTTACTCAATATGGGCAAATGACTGCAGGCTCGTATATGTATATTGGTCCACAAGGTATTGTTCACGGAACGACAATTACATTACTTAATGCAGCTAGAATGCATTTGAACTTGCCACCGGAAAAAGACTTGGCAGGTGTTACATTTGTCACTTCTGGCCTTGGAGGTATGTCGGGTGCACAAGCAAAGGCTGCAGTAATATCAGGTGCTGCTTGTATAGTAGCAGAAATTAACGAACATGCAGCAGTTAAAAGACATGAGCAAGGTTGGTTAACTAATGTTTCAAGGGATATTGATGAAGCAATAGATTTGATGGTTTCAGCTGCTAATAATAAAGAAGCAATATCAATCGGTTATATTGGCAATATTGTTGAGTTATGGGAGAGAATTGTTGAGAGAAATATCAAAGTTGACCTTGGAAGTGATCAAACCTCTCTTCATAATCCGTATCAAGGTGGATACTTCCCTGCAGATTATACCTATGATGAATGTGCAAAAATGATGTCTAATGAGCCTGATAAATTTGTTAGAGAGGTGCAAGAAACATTGAGACGTCATGCTAAATCGATAGATATTTTGTCTAGTAGGGGAATGTTCTTTTGGGACTATGGTAATGCGTTTCTACTCGAAGCATCTAGAGTTGGTGCAGATGTAATGGATGATAATGGTGGATTTAGATATCCAAGTTATGTTGAAGATATAATGGGGCCAATGTGTTTTGATTATGGTTTTGGACCATACCGTTGGGTTTGCACTTCGGGAAATTCAGAAGATTTAGCAAAAACCGATCAAATTGCAAAAACAGTTTTGGAAGGTCTTATCGATGAATCTTCACCTTCGATTAGTCAACAACTAACTGACAATATTCGATGGATTGAGCAAGCTGGACATAATAATTTAGTTGTTGGCACACAGGCAAGAATTCTTTACGCGAATGATATTGGTAGAAGGAAAATTGCCTTAGCTATGAATCAAGCAATTGCTAATGGTGAAATTTCAGCACCAATTGTACTTGGTAGAGATCATCATGATGTCTCTGGCACAGATAGCCCATATCGAGAAACTGCGAATATCAAACATGGTTCAATGTTTACCGCCGATATGGCTGTCCAGAACTTTGTTGGAGACGCCTTCAGAGGTGCAACATGGATTAGCCTCCATAATGGAGGTGGTGTTGGATGGGGCGAAGTAATCAATGGCGGTTTTGGTATGCTAATAGATGGGACTGATGAAGCGGCACAAAAAATCGAATCTATGTTACACTGGGATGTTAACAATGGAGTTGCACGAAGAGCATGGGCAAGAAATTCTGGTGCAATAGAAGCCATTAATCATGCAATGGAAATTAATTCTAATCTAAAAGTCACGGTGCCAAATCTTACCGATGATGCTATCTTTGACGACATTATAGGGTGATTAAATGAGTCAGTCCGTTTTTCTTGATGGCAATACTTTGTCTACCGCTGAAGTAATGGCTATAGCATATGGTAATGCAAAATTAGAGGTTTCAGAAGATGCTTGGAGTAGAATTGTCATGTCAAGGAATGTCGTGGAAGATATTCTACAATCTGAAGACGTTGTATACGGCATAAATACAGGATTCGGCTCACTTGTCAATACTACTATTGATTCTGATAAATTGCAACAATTGCAGAATAATCTAATCCGCTCACATGCCACTGGACTTGGAGAAATGATGGATAAATTATCTGTTAGGGCAATGATGATTTCTAGAATAAATTCATTTGCCAAAGGCTTTTCAGGCGTACACCCAAATGTTGTCCAACAGTTAATTGACTTTGTCAACTTACAAATTACACCATATGTCCCAAGAATTGGCAGTCTAGGTGCAAGTGGTGATTTAGCACCTTTATCCCATATGGCTTTAGCATTAATTGGCGAGGGAAAAATTGTTTCAGATGAAGGCGAATTATTAGTCACAAGTGATGTACTAACAGAAAAAGGACTTATCCCTATTGAGCTTCAGGCAAAAGATGGTTTATCTTTAATCAATGGTACAAGTCAAATGTTAAGTTATTCCATTTTATCTCTTGACATACTTAACAATCTATTACCTATTGCTGATGTAATATATTGTGCTTCGTTAGACGGTTTCAAAGGGAGTATTACTCCTACAGATGTGCGAGTTCACGATGCAAGACCTCATCCAGGGCAAAACATAGTTGCACAACGCATTAGAGAAATAATGAATAATTCTGAAATTTTATCATCGCATGCTGATTGTGATAAGGTGCAAGACCCTTACTCATTTAGATGCACTCCACAAGTCCATGGTGCAGTTTATGAAGCATTATTGGCTATGCAATCAACAATAAGTATAGAATTGAATAGCACAACTGATAACCCATTGGTTTTCCCAGATAAGAAGGGTAATGGGCATCAAATAGTATCGCAAGGTAATTTTCATGGCGAAATTTTAGCATTATGTGCAGATAGGATGTCTTTATCGCTATTTGAGTTGGGATCTATTTCAGAAAGAAGGATGGATCAATTATTAGATCCAAAAAAGAGTGATTTACCACCATTCTTAGCGAGAAATAGTGGTTTGGAATCTGGATTAATGATTGTTCAATATAGTGCAGGTGCAGCCTTGGCAGAATTACACGGTCATTCATCTCCCCGAACTGCTTTTTCAACCAGTACTTCTGCTGGACAAGAAGACCATGTTAGTATGGGCGCTACAGCATGCTGGAATTTATTTCAAGCATGTCAAAGAATGTCAGAAGTTTTAGCATGTGAATTGTTGATTGCTGCTGAAGCATTAACATACGCTAACAAATCACCATCTCCTATGGTTAAATCATTGATTAAATTAGTAAGAAACATATCCCCTAAATTAGACGCTGATCGCAGCACAAGTAACGAATTAAAAGACATAGCATTGAACTTGAGAAATGGTTCTTGGTTAGCAAGAATCGAAGCTGAAAATTTCAAATTATCAAGATGAAGTGTAATACTTTTGTTCTAATTCATTCAACCCCGTTAATTGTCTGATTCTAAATAAGTCAGTAGCTATTTCAGCAGTGTTCAAATGTTGTTGGTTGGCATGAATAAATCTCTCTAATTCAGTAGCGCGTCTGACATCTTCTTCTACAGATTTATAGAGCTCATAAGCCTCTTTACTTGAATATGACATGGCTGGCTCAATTTTTGATACATCCAATCCCATCCTCCTCCATTGTAGAATTCGTTTTACTAATATCTCATTTGTAAAGCCCAATTCTGGCAATCTTGCCAAATATGCTAAACGAGGCCCACCATCGATGCCGATTTCATGCTGTATTACGTCTACTGCCTCTTCCTTATCTTCATAGTCTTCACTTGAAACATCTACTACTTCTGGAGTTTTAATTTGTAAAATTTGACTAAGGTGTCTTAATTTTATTATCCATTTACTATCAAATGCTAAACTATCAATGCAATATATCAATGCCGAGTTTAATGATTTTATTTCATCAGTAAATTGTGATATTTTTGTCAATAAAGTCTCAGCATCACTACTACTCAAAATATATTCCAAACCATCAACTAAATACACATTTAATCCTTCATTATTATTCTTCCTTATTACATTAAAAATATTATCAATATCAGGTTTAATCGATTGATTATTTTCATTTTCAGTCAGCCAATAGTGATCTATTTTTGCTAAATCTAACCTTTCAATCAATCTTCTCGTTGGCAACCTAGAAAAAAGTGTTAAGTGAGACTCATTGTTAATTTCCATTAATAATTCAACATCCATGGAAAACTTACCATAATCAGAAAACTCATAGAGATAAACGCAACCTGGTCTTAACTCCATTGTCTCACCTGTTTACGAATAAGACCAATCATATATACATTTGAGCCATAAATGCCCGTCAACCATTATATCATGGGTAGTATTCCGATAATTGGGTGTGACTATGTCCGACACTGAAGAAAACAATATTCCAATGGCTGAATGTGGCTCCTGTAGAGCGATAATTCCTCTTGACTCAAAAGATTGCCCCGAATGTGGAGTTAGTTTTTCTGGTGTTTCAGATGAGGCGCTTGGTGAATGTGGAGCCTGTCAAGCATTAGTACCATTAGATTCTAAAAGTTGTCCTGAATGTGGTGTTTATTTTGTAGCTGATGACGTTTTAGATGTCTTAAGAAACTGGTTCAACAATACCGGGATAGATGCGAAAATGCTGTTTTCAAAATTTGATTCTGATTCAGATGGTTCTATCAATGCTGAAGAATTGAGAGACGGTCTGTTAAAAATGAATTTAGCAGATTTACCGCCATCTCAAATTGACAGATTGATTACAGAGGTTGATACTGATGGCGATGGAGTAATCAGTCTTGATGAATTAGTTGCTTCAATTAATGGAGAAGAATTATCTAGTTCTGACGATGTTGAATCTGATGTCTCTGTAAAATCGAAAGATTACTCGGAAAATGTCCTTGAACGGGTTATGAAAAAGCATGAGATAACTGATAAGGATAAATTCTTGATATTTGCCGCAGATTTTGATGAAAATAACAATGACTACTTGACTGAAGCTGAATTGAAAAAGGCTGCGAAAGAATATGTTGATGAATCTACTGATTCTAATTTAGTGGAAGAATCTAGTGATGATGATGAAGAAGAATCTGACGATTCGTCTGAAGTTGAAGATGATGCTAATGATGTTTCTGAGGATATGCTAAGTGATGGTGATGTTGAAGAGGGCGATGAATCTGATGATGTACAAATTGATAATGAAGATGAAGTCGAAGATACTTCTTCTGAAGATTATTTGAGAATTTTAGTTACTGCAGCACTAGAAAAAGACATGACTATTCGTTCTATGTTTGAGTCAATGGACCTTGATGATGATGGTCTAATTAATGGCCCTGAATTACAGAAGGGGATAGAAGAAATTGCAGGAGAGAACTTATCTCCATCAGATATATTAGGAATTATCGCTCTTGTAGACTCAGACTCTGATAATAGAGTCAACGCATTCGAATTAATCGATATTATCGAATCAATGGATGTAGACATGAAATCTGATATTACTCAAACGCCAACTGAATTGTTAATTGAGTACATGGATGCCCTAGACATTAATGCTGGTTCATTTTTTAGGAAACTCGATTCAAATGGTGACGGCAAGATTAATCAAAATGAGTTGTCAAAGGCTTTATCTGAACATTCTAATGATGATGTCGATCAAGATGCGATTGATTCATTGATGGAAATGTTTGATTCAGACGGTGATGATTCTATCGACATGATTGAATTCATTGAAACATTAGAATCTCATGGTGAAACTGAAGAGGATGATAGGACTTCTCTTTCAAAGCCAAAGGAATTCCCATCAAAATGGCAAAAGAGAATGATTTCTAAGAAGTGGAAAGACATAGTTTGGCCACTTATCCACACAGGATTTGTATTCTTTATTCTATTATGGGTAGTAAATGGTACCTTGGCACCATTTGTTGACGGAAACGGTGGTTCTGTACCTCTGGATACTGAATTTGGCCAAACTACTGGCTCAGATGGTACATTGTATGTTAATGGCGACTCATACCCATGTGACGATAAAATACAGATAGACGGATGTAAGAATTCATTAACTCCATTAGCTGGAGAAGGCGGTGAAATCTCTATGCCTGCAGGTTTCTATTGGGACGGTGTTTTATTCATTATTCTAGGAACTTTAGGTCTTGTTGGTGGTTTATTGATCCAGTTAATAATGGTGCCAGCATGGCGCGCAAGAGTCAAAGCTATGCGTGATAATGAATCTGAAAAAGAAGAAGTCAAAGATGTTGTTGATGAGTCATCGGAAGAAAATGATAGTGATTCAGATGATTCCGATAGTGATGAAAATGAAGATGATGACGAAGAAACCGATGATGATTATGATGAGGATGAAATAGACATTGGGTCACATATAGGGCTAGTTTTGGAAGACGAAGAAGTATTTGGCGTAATTATTGAATTTGACGACGAAGAAGGATTAGTTACTATCGAAGAAGATGGCACTGGTGACCTAGTTACAGGATATCAAGATGAAATGTTCCTAGAAGATTGAAATGACTCTAGATGCATTAGACCTATTCAAAAACATGGCTGAGTGCCCTGTTTGCGGCTGTATTGAAAGAAAGGGTTCATTTCGTTGTTTAGGATGTGGTGCTTTTCATTCAACAGCACACCTAGTAGACCGTGATGCCCCCAAACCAGAAGAAATACCACGAGATGATGTAGAAATTGATCCACTAGCATATTCAATGGGGCCAAATCAGAAGATCATTGAGGAAGAATTTGAGCAAAGTGAGGACGTTGTGTCTTGGGAAGGTGGTTCAACTGACTTTTCATTTGATGGAGATGATGACAAATCAACAATTAAAGTTAAAGTTGATTCTGAAATGAAAGTGGAAGAGTTATGATTTTATCTTATTACCTTTTCAAAAAGCAATTATATTAAACTCTATTTCAAAGTTTTTTACCGGTAAATCATTGGTGGGCTCGGAGAGAATTGAACTCTCGATCTTCGCCATGTCAAGGCGACGTCATAACCCCTAGACCACGAGCCCTACATCTAAAGCGAATAGCCGCGTATATTAAACCGCATCGGTTTTTTTTCAGCTTACAATCTTGGAAATTTTACCACTGCAGCCAGACATCGAACATGTGCCGGACATTCTAGTTCTACCATTAGACATTTTAATTAGAGAACCATCTTTGATCGGTCCGTATTTTTTACACTTGAGACAATAACCAGATACATCTGACATAACTATCAAATTGTTGGAAAATTAATATTGATATCAAATCTTCTATTGTTTGAAGACGTTTTTGCTAATTTTGCGATATTTAGGTCTTTAATGGGGGGTATATATCATAAAAATACATATTTATGAGTGATTTATTATTCCTTTTCACACCCAAACGCTATACTGGAAGGCTAAAGCAGTTTTTTCTTATTACTGTCAAAACTGCCCTAATTATGCCAATGACGCATAATGTGTGTTATACGACACAATATAGTACACTATTTTGCCATATTTAGTGAATCTTTAGAGATCTCAAATAATCCTAGCAATGGCGGGCCACTCAAACACGATTCTAAGCCTCCATCATTACTATCTAGAGTGTCCTCTAATAATTTTTTAATCTCATGAAATTTTTCAATACTATCATATGCGGTTTGAATAAGATATAGATATTCATCTGAATTTGAAATCCCATACCACGAAGCAAGGCAACCGTCTTGTCGCTTGGAAAGCTCTACTCTTGATTTCACCATCCTCTCAAATCTAGCCTCTTTACCTTTTACAGTTTGACAAACCACAGTTTCTAATATCGGCATGATTTTCACCTAATCGCATAAACAAAATAGTTTAAATTAATTCTTTTACAAATAACAAATAATTATAATTCATTATTGACAAAAGCACCCTCCATGATAGTTGAATCCACTGGCGTATGCCCTGGCGTCAAGCACCAGGACTCCCATTGATTAGATTGCAGAATATTTAGATTGGCAATTGCTCCAGGCGCAATGACACCGTGCCTTAATCCCGAATTATGTGGAGTAGTGAATCCTGCATTAATAGTACATGCCGCAAGTGCAGCCAACGGATCAACATTGCATCGCTGAACTAAGCATGAGCCAATAAAGGGCAAACTAAGGATTTGATTGTTAGGATTGAAATCAGTCGCAATAGTCCATGGTAATTGCGATTCAATCATTTCATTGAAATTAGGCCAATTCGCGCCCATTGAATATGGAGTTCCTGGTAAGAACCCTGTATTGACTCCAGCCGCTCTCATTTTTTCACGTGATTCATTATTGGTGTAATGTGCATGATCTGCAGTATCAACTTTTAATTCAGCAGCCAATTGACCACCGCCTCCATCACAAAATTCATCGATATGCATTCTCAATGAAAGACCATGTTTACGTGCTTCTTGCAATATCATCTTTGATTCTTCGATGCCAAACCACCCAGGTTCGCAAAACACATCTGCTGACCTTGCAAGACCAGATTTGGCAATCTCTGGTAATTGTTTGGAAATAATCTCTTCAGTATATGATTCTAATGAATGGGAATCTGGTATTGCATGAGCCCCCAACCATGTGGAATCAATTCCGGGTGTGTGTTTATCTTGGTCTAGTAGTTTAGCTACAGAAAGAAGTTTCATCTCACTTTCAACAGTTAAACCGTAACCAGATTTAGTCTCTATGAACGTAGTACCATTAGAAAGTGCAGTTAATGCTCTACGCTTAGCAGTATGGAATAGTTGCTCTTGGGTAAGCGTTCTAGTCATTGAAACAGTAGAATTAATCCCTCCACCCATTGCAGCAATATCTGAATATGATTTTCCTTGTAATCTTAATCTAACTTCCCTAGAACGATCTCCACCCCAAACAATGTGAGTATGAGAATCTATTAAACCTGGAATAACTGCTTTTCCGTTAGCATCTAACATTGTAGTGTCAGAATTATTTGTATGCGAAGAATAATCATCCAAGGCAGATTGTGAATCTACAATTTCTATTATTTGATTGTCTTCAATAATAATTGCTTTTCCATCATCTATTACCCATTTATCATCAAGCATATCTTGACCGACTAAAGGAGCATTGGAATCAAAACTAACAATCGGTCCGCAATTGAATAAAACGGTCCGCATATATCAGGGGAAAGGGTGAGGGTTCAAGAATAATGGCTTGGTAGGGTAAATGAGTGAGGTAATATGTGGACACTAGGTATTGAGTCAACTGCACATACTCTGTCATTTGGTTTAGTAGATCAAAATGGCATACCATTTCCTTCATCGACATCGACAATAAAGCCAGAAAAAGGTGGAATTCATCCAAGAGAGGCAGCCGATCATCACAAAGAGGCAGCGGCAAGGCTATTAGAAGCCGCATTAGATAGCCAATCACTCTCTACTGGTGATATTTCATCGATTGCATACTCACAAGGCCCAGGACTTGGACCATGTTTGCGTATTGGCGCATCTATTGCTAGAGGTTTAGCTTCTAAATTTGATGTTCCACTAATTGGAGTCAATCACTGTGTAGCACATATTGAAATCGGGCGTCAACAATGTGGATGTGATGACCCTGTGTTGTTGTATGTTTCAGGTGGCAATACTCAAGTTATCGCTCGATTAGATGGAAAATATCGAGTATTAGGTGAAACATTAGACATTGGTATTGGTAATATGCTTGATAAATTTGCTAGGGCACAAGGCATACCTTTCCCGGGTGGCCCAGTTATTGAGAAACTAGCAGCAAAATGGCTTGAACAAAACCCCGATGCTAACATGGATGGCTTGGAACTTCCTTATGCTGTAAGAGGAATGGATTTGGCATTCTGAGGTGTTTTGACTGCTGCTCTTAGATTAGTAGAAAATGGTAAACCTTTGGAAGCAGTATGTTGGAGTTTACAAGAGCATGTTTTCTCAGCTTGTGTCGAAGTGGCAGAAAGAGCTTTGTCTCATACTGGTAAAAGTGAACTTTTACTTGGCGGAGGGGTCGCTTGTAACAACCGGTTAAGAATAATGTGTGATTTAATGTGTAAAGAAAGAGAATCTGAATCTTTTGCTCCACCAAGAATGTACTGCATAGATAATGGTACTATGATTGCTAGACTGGGTTGGCTAGAACTTAATGCGGGGAGAGTAACTGAATTTGATGCAAGCGCAATTGATCAATACTTACGAACTGACCAGACGCCTATAATTTGGGCTTAACATTAGCCAACCGTTTTAAGAGGCCGATGTTGAGGCACATATTGGGGATATTCAATGAATGGTCGTAATAGACGTAGAAAGGATGTTCCATTCAATCCATTTGCGCAAAATGCTGCTGCAGAAAGGAATCGCCGTCATGCTGAAAAGGCTAAGGAAAAACGTAGACAAGATAATCAAAATCAGATTAATTCTGCTGGCGCAGGCGTAACAAATCCATCAAAGAAAAAATCATTAGAAGATTTACAAAGAGAAGCAAGAAAAAAAATGGGTAGTGATATTAAACCTTCAGAGAATAATAATGACTTGCAATCTGTTAAATCTCCTGTTGATGAAAAACCAATTGAAGAACAATTTATTACACCAAAAATTACTCAAACAACCGCTACAAAATCATCAGTTGAGAAAAAGCCCTCCCGTGAAGAAAGGTTAGCTGAACTAAAAAGAAAATCACAGCAATCAAAAGACAACGCTAAATTAAGGAAAACTAGTGCAAAGCAAGAGGCTATACCCAAAGTTGAACTTACTGAGGAATTGGATGAAGTAAACCAAACTGAAGTTGATATTTCCAAGTCTGATTTTGTTGATGATATCACATTAGATGATAATTTAGGAAAAAACCTTAACGTGTTTAAAACTATACAAATTGTGGATAAATCTTCTGCAGGTATATCAAAGAAAAAACGCAAGTCTCGACGCATGGACAAAAAAGGTGGTGGTCGTCAACGCTTAGAAAAGAAACTTAACAAGCAAAAAATTCTTGAGTTTCGATATGTCGCTAGAGATATTTTAAATGACCCTGATGTACCTGAAGAACATCGTTCTAATGTATTGGGCCAAATAATTGCTAAAGGTGAACGAATCAGTATTGATGCTGCAATTGAATTTATCGACCAGAAAACACTAGAACTTGTAATTACTGAAGAAATCAGTGATAAGTTGAAACATGAAATTAAAAGTATATCAAAACGGAGATGAAATCATGGGTGAAAATGTTATAGAAAAAGGGATGACTGTTAAAGTACATTACAAAGGGACTCTGCCTGAAAATGGTGAAATGTTTGATTCTAGCGAGGGTAGAGATCCGTTAAAGTTCACAGTTGGCAAAGGAGAGATGATTCCAGGTTTTGAGGAAGAATTAATGGGTGCTACTGTAGGTGACAAGAAGACTTTCACCTTGTCGCCTGACAAAGCATATGGGCAAAGAGATGAGGAAGCCATTTTACAAATTCCACGTTCTCAATTTGCCCAACTTGAGGAACAAACTGCACTGGAAATTGGTTTTCAATTGGTAGCGCAAATGCCTCATGGCCCTGCACCTTTCACAATCGCAGACCTTTCTGATGAGACCGTAACTGCAGATTTCAATCATGCATTAGCGGGAAAGGAATTGACATTCGAAGTAGATGTTGTTGAGGTAACTGCTCCTGAGCCAGGGTGTGGAGATCCAACTTGTGGCTGCTAAGTTAAATTTAAACACTAATTTTGTGTTATTCATAACAGTAGTTTTGATGAATCGTCAACTATTGGCAACTACATGGCAGATGACAGGAAGTCCGAGTGGAAGACGTTGTCAGGTATTGACATCCCACTTAATTTTCCAGAACAAAAGAAAGGCGCTGGTAATCCTCCATACACAGAAGGAATCCACGATACAATGTACAGATCTAGGCTTTGGACAATGCGACAATATGCTGGATTTTCTAGTGCCAAAGAGACAAATGAACGATTCAAATTATTACTAGATCGTGGGCAAAAAGGCCTATCTGTGGCTTTTGATTTACCGACACAATTGGGATTGGATGCAGACGATGAGTTATCAATAGGAGAAGTAGGAAAGGTCGGTGTATCAATTTCAACATTGGATGATATGCGTGAATTGTTGTCAGGGATACCATTAGACAAAGTATCAACTTCAATGACAATTAATGCGCCAGCAATGATCTTGCTTGCAATGTACATAATTGTAGCTGAAGAACAAGGCGTACCTGCAAGTAAAATTAGAGGGACTATTCAAAATGACATACTGAAGGAATATATGGCTAGAGGGACATATGTATTCCCACCTGATGAAAGTATGAGATTAATAACTGATATTTTTTCATATTGTGCTAATGAAGTACCACTTTGGAACACCATTTCTATTAGTGGTTATCATATTAGAGAAGCAGGATGTACTGCAACACAAGAGGTTGCATTTACACTAGCAAGCGCTTTGGATTATGTTGATGCGGCGATTAAGGCAGGTCTAGACATAGATGATTTTGCTCCAAGATTATCATTTTTCTTTAATTGCCACAATGATTTCTTTGAAGAGATTGGAAAGTTTAGAGCCGCCAGAAAATTATGGCATGATCTGATTGATAAGCGATACAATTCACAAAATCCTAAATCTAAGAAACTTAGATTCCATACGCAAGTAGCAGGAGTTAGTCTAACTGCTCAGCAACCATTGAATAATATCTCCAGAGTTACCATACAAGCCCTTGCTGCTGTATGTGGCGGTACACAAAGCTTGCACACTAACTCCTATGATGAAGCAATTGGGTTGCCAACAGAAGAAAGTGCTACCCTAGCATTGAGGACTCAACAAATTATTGCCGAAGAAAGTGGTGCTGCTGATGTAGTAGATCCTCTTGGTGGCTCTCACTATGTGGAATATCTAACCAACGAAATCTATAACGCTGCATTATCTATGATTGAAGAGATAGATGCTAAAGGAGGTGCAATGTCAGCAATCAAAGAAGGTTGGCAGCAGAGGCAGATTCATAATTCTGCATATTCACATCTTAATGATGTTGAATCAGGTAAAAGGAAAATTGTTGGCGTAAATTATGCTATGATGGAAAGCGAAGTCCCCATTAAGGCAATGAAACTAGACGACAAATTAGGCAAAATACAACGGAATAAACTAGAATCTCTTAGGAATTCTAGAGATAATGATGCTGTTAACCTATCATTAGATGAAATAAGAAATGCTGCTAAAAATAACATTAATTTGTTTCCAATAGTCATTCAAGCGATAAAAAATGACTGTACACTTGGGGAAATTATGGGTGCCATGAAAGACGAATTTAGTACATGGATGGCTCCAAGTGGATTTTAGGTGATTATATGGGTATTAGATTAGATCATATTGGCATTGCAGTAAATAGCCTTGATGAAGGTGAAAAATTTTGGAAACTACTAGGGTTAATACCTGATGATGAAGATGAAGAGGTATTAGATCAAGGAGTAATAACTAGGTTTATTCCGATTGCTAATGATATGCAAAAACCTGCAATGATTGAATTATTGGAGCCTACAGATGAAAATACCCCCATAGGAAAATTTATTGAAAAAAGGGGCATTGGAATTCAACAAATATGCTTTGAAGTGGATGATATTTACAAATTGATTAGTGAGTTAATCGATTCAGGAGTTAAAATGATTGATGAAGTGCCGAGAAAGGGTTCTAAAAACTGTTTAATTGCATTCGTTCATCCTAAATCAACAGGCGGAGTCTTAGTTGAATTATCACAAAGTATTAGGAAACAATCATAGTCCATCTCAATAATTGTTATTCATGCGAACTTGTGTTGACCAACTAATGGCCCTATCCCATATTGATGGTCCGAGATTGAAAGCCGAAGCACACTTTATTGCAACTAGGCTAGATTCGCTTCGCTATAGTGGTAAAATCTCTAATGATGCCTACTTAGACGCAGGTTCGATATATGGTGCGTTTGAAATGTTTGCAAATTTGATTGACATGGGTGTTCCTCAGAAAGAGATTTTTTCTCAATTAAAACAACAATTAGAAAGGGCAAGAAAACTTGAGACTAAATATCCGGGTCTTAACAAAGCAATTGAATCTGGCAGGGCTAGTTGAGTATGTCTGAGCAAAATGTACTTCTAAAGATATCAAATGTACGCAAAAACTTTGCTGAAGTTGTAGCATTGGATGGCGTATCCTTTGAAATAAATTCAGGTGAGGTTGTTGGTTTAGTTGGAAGTAATGGGGCAGGTAAAACCACTCTTTTACGATTAATGTCTGGTGTATATCAGCCATCTAGTGGTTCTGTCACCCTAGGAAATGATACTCCAGTACACCTAATGAGAGATAATTTAGGAGTTGTACCTGAATCAACTGGTCTGTATTCGCGATTGACGGCTTGGGAAAATATACGATATCATAGTCGATTATATGGGATAGATGATACAATAGCTTGGAAAAGAACATTAAAATTTGCTCAAAGTCTAGATATGGAAGAAAATCTATCGAGATATACAAAAGGATTTTCACGCGGTATGCGGCAAAAAACAGCTCTGCTTAGAGCATTAGCACATGGCCCTAAAGTACTATTATTAGACGAGCCAACTGCAGGATTAGACATAACTAGTGCACGTACAGTTAGGGCTTTAGTGGAACAAATAAAACAGGAGGGAGGGACAGTTGTATATTCTACTCATCAGTTATTTGAAGCACAACAAGTTTGTGATCGAATAATAATTATACACAATGGAGTAGTGAAGGCTGACGGTTCTCCAGATGAATTAATTCAACAGAATAATTGCTCAACTCTCGAAGAAGCATATGTTGAATTAACTCAAGAAAAGGCTAGGATTAGATTTGAAGATAGTAACAAAGAATCTGGCATAACAAAGCTATGGAATAGATTGTTCCGTCCTAAAACGCCACATTATGCAGGTGAAAAGGAGTTGATTGAAAGTGAGTAAATCGACTAATCGCATAAAGACCATTGCTAAAAAAGAAGTTGTTGAATTCGTTAGAGATTGGCGAACTATAGTAGCAATTATCATTATTCCAATTCTGATGTTCCCAGTACTATTCATTGTATTCCCTATACTGTTAGAATCCGAAGCAGCGGAACTAGATTCAATGAATGTATCTATTGAGATTCAATACAACGAATACCCCGAAGATTTCGTATCTCTATTTAATCAATCAACAACAATACTGACTATGGTTAATACTACTTTTACAGATTCATTATCTGAACCAATGGGTGATCTTGACCGGGTTAGAAATATGGAACTTGATGCAATACTAAGGCTGAATTATTCTAGCGATGTTTGGTTTTATTCAATTATTCATTTATCTACATCAGAAAGTTCAAACGAAGCTAAAAGTAGAATTATTAATTCTCTGATATTATTTGAGGACAATATTACCGCCAATCGTATTTCTGAAGGTGGTCTTGACGTCAATAGTACCCTAAACCCGTTAAGGTGGGATGGCGATTCTAGTGCTGCAGACGTTGCAACAGAGGGAGAACAAGCAGGATTGATTTTATCTCTCTTCATACCATTAGTTTTAGCGATATGGACATTCTCAAGTGCGATTCAACCATCGATTGATATGACTGCTGGTGAAAGAGAAAGAGGTACGCTTGAAGCATTATTAGGGCTACCATGCACACGTAATGAATTATTAATGGGCAAATGGTTAGGAGTTGCTACGATTACTAGCGTCGGAGTATTATTGCAAATTTTTGGTTTGTTATTTGCTATAGGATATCTAGCATCATCAGATTTTATCGGTGTACCAGATTTATCACTTGAAGCGATTTTACTTATTGTTATATCAATAATGCTATTTGCAGTAATGGTTGTAGCACTTGAATTGGCTCTAGCCATGAGATCGCATAGTGTTAAAGAAGCAGGTTCGATACTTGGACCCGCCATTATTTTGATTATTTTCCCAGCACTATTTACACAAGTAATAAATTTAGATGGAATTGAGAGTTTCTGGTTTAGTATACCAGTAATCAATATACTACTGGCATTACGTGAATTGCTGTTGGATAGAGTAATTGTTGAACATGTATTCATTTGGATGTTAACATCGATACTGTATGCAACTCTTGCAGCGTATTATGCAGCAAGGCAGTTTAAGCGAGAAGATATAGTTACTACACTTTCATGAAAATTCAATTAGTGCTTCTCTGACTATATCAATAATTAAGTCAATTTCTTCTGATGTTATTCTAAAGTGAGGAGTAAATCTCAATGCATTGTGACCTCCATGAATAACACCTAATCCCTTACGACGGCACCATGGTTCAACTGCATCAAAGCCAACAACTGGGAATTTACTCGGTTCTAATTCTGCACTTAGCAATAAACCCGTACCTTGAACCTTAGTAATTGTTCCAGGTAGTTCAGCAGCGAGTAGTTTCAACTTTTCAACAAATTCCTCACCACGTTCCTTGATATTGCTACGAAGTTCTGGCGTGATTTGCTCTAAAACAGCTACTGCAGTTTCTAAAGCACGAGGATTGGTCGTCATAGTATTGCCATAAATTCCAACAACATACATTGATGCAGATCTCTCATTCATACCCAATACTGAAAGAGGATATTGACCCGCATTGATAGCTTTTGACCAAGTTTCCATATCTGGCACCTCAGCATCTTGAAATCCGTCATAATCAATTACTGAAAGGCATCCTTGACCCCTAATTCCAGCTTGAATAGAATCCACCAATAACATTGAATCATGTTCATTTGTCAATCTTCTTGCTGTATCATAGAATTCTCTAGTGACGCACATGCCAGGATTCCCTTCACCTTGAATAGGTTCAATAGCGACTAATTCAATGAAGAATTTTTCAGTTACTGATCTTTTGAATACTTCTTCAAGAGCAGCAGAATCATTAGCAGGAACTAAAATTAAATTATCTCTATTTTGAAATGTTGCTAAATTCTTGTCATAACCCGGTTTACAGGAATCTGAAATTTGTGCTGGCCTGTCAGTTCTTCCATGGAAACTGCGTTCAACTGCAACCATCTTAATCGGGAAATTTTCATACTTAGCGCCAAGAGCAGTTTGATTATTTGCATTAATATCAGCAATTCTTAATGCGACAGTCATTGATTCTGAACCACTATTCATGCATATGAACTTAGAAAAAGGACAGTATCCCCTAGTGTGACCTAATTCTTGCCTCAATGCATCAGATAATCTGCTGTGACTAAAAGATGGAGTCATGACATTTGCCATAACCCAATTTTGCGACATTGCATCAATTACTGTAGATGGACCATGCCCGGCTCCAAGCATACCATATCCGCCATTATCATGGACTATTGCACCATGTGATGTGACAATCCAAGGTCCTTTTGCTGCAAGAGCAACATATGGATTAACTGTTGCCGGTGCGTAAAAATTCACAAAATCTTCTTGAAGTTTAGATACCAAATCGGCTTCTTTGGCTTGCATAATGTCATCACCTAATCTATTGCGCAATTCACGATGATTGTTCAATCCCTCATATATTGCCAACAATAAGTTAGGGTCTAAATTGCAGAATTTACCTATGACTTCATTGCTAAGGCCAATAGTATCCATATCGCCAGAATTATTTCTAATTTCATTCAGCGCCGTGAGTCCTTCCTCCGCGTTGCTAATTGCCTTCATCATTGTTATTCGATTCATGACGCTTCTTCAACATTCGCTTAAGAATCAGTTAAAATAAAGCAATAAATGAATAAATAATACTCTGCTATTACTCTAGTAATACTTAAATGGGGCAAAACATCGGACAAATCATGCCTAAAGTGTCTTTAGATATGCCAGCTGAAATTCTAAGTGATATCAAGAAGCATGTTGGAGATGAGAAAAAATTTGTCAGTGTTGCTGATGCAATTAGAACAGCATGCCGTAAACTGTTAGATCAATTGGATGAGATAGATATTAGGAATGGGAGATGATAGTATGCCAACGAGAAACGAAGCTAAAGATGCTGTAAAGGTACTATTAGGATATCTGGAAAAAGATGTTGAAAGGGAAGGATTACTAGATACTCCTAATCGTGTAATTGATTCATGGGATGAAATATTTAGTGGCTACCATATGGACGCTAAAACAATTTTAAGTTCCACATTCAATGGTGAAGGTTATGATGGTATTGTCTTGTTAAAGGATATTGAATTTCATTCTACTTGCGAACATCATTTACAGCCATTCAACGGGAAGGCACATATTGCTTACATACCAGTGGAGAGGATTGTTGGAATTTCTAAACTTTCGCGCATTGTTGAATGCCATGCCAGGAGATTGCAAAATCAAGAGAGGATTACTAAGGGTATTGCTGACGATTTGGAAAAATATCTAGCACCTCTTGGTTGTGCAGTGATAATAGAAGCTGCGCATGGGTGCATGAGGTGTCGTGGTGTTAAGCAAGCTAATGCTTTAATGACTACATCTGCAATGAGAGGCGTATTTTTTGATAAGGCTGAAGCAAGACAAGAATTATTCCAATTAATCAATAATTGAGGAAATATTATGCAAAAATTAACTGTTGAAAGTCAAGATTCAACACAAATAGATTCAGATCTTGCGTGTGAATATGATGTCGTAGAGATTTTTCATTCTGTTCAAGGAGAAGGATTTCGTGCTGGCATTCCCCATGTATTTGTTCGCTTTGGCAATTGCAATTTGAGATGCGAGTGGTGTGATACTGATTTTTTGCAATACGATAAAATGAATTGTCAAAGTATCATTAACAAGATAGAAGAATTTGATTGCCAAAATATTATCTTCACTGGTGGTGAACCAATGCTCAATGATTTATGGCCATTACAAAGATTGCTTAAAGCAAGAGACTATCACATATCAATAGAGACCAATGGTACAATACCAATAGATGAAGGATTGATAGACTGGATCTGTGTTTCTCCAAAAGATCAACTATATCCGAACTCTAAAATTAAGCAAAGAACTGGTGATGAATTAAAGTGTGTATACATAGGTCAGGATTTATCACTTTATGATGACTTGGTAGATGGTTTTTCTAATTTATATTTGCAACCATGTTACATTGAATCTGAGTCAGTTGAATGGAATGGTAAAAATTTCTCATTGACTGAATCTGTGGTCAAAAATAATCCTAAATGGAGATTATCATTACAAACGCATAAGTGGATGGGGATTGACTAATGAAAGTTGCAGTTATGGCTCTTAGTGGCGGCATGGACTCCACATCGTTGTTATTACGACTACTTCGAGAAGGAAATACTGTTTACACGATTGGTTTTAATTATGGACAAAAACATATTGTAGAATTGTCAAGAGCACAAGATAATATTGATTATTTATCGGAAAATGGTTACCAAATTTCTCATAACGTAGTAGATTTATCCTCATTGATGTCAATGTTTACTGGTTCATTAACATCGGATGAAGAAGTGCCAAAAGGTCACTATGAAGAACAACAAATGAAATCAACTGTAGTACCAAATAGGAATGCGATATTTTCTTCGATGATTTATGGCTATGCATTAAGTCTAAGTAACCAATATGAGTGTAATGTTTCTATTTCTCTTGGAGTACACTCGGGAGACCATGCAATATATCCTGATTGCCGGCCTGAATTTTATCAAAGTTTGAATAAAGCTTTTGAATTAGGCAATTGGGATAGCGATAAAGTGAAATTGGATTTACCATATATTGATGGCGACAAGGAATCAATACTACGCGATGCCATAGTTTCCTGCGAACATTTAGACCTAGATTTTGATACAATTATGGCTAACACCAACACTTCATATGAACCAGATGAACAAGGGCGTAGTTCCGGAAAAACTGGCTCTGATATTGAGAGAATATTGGCATTTAATGCGATTGGTAGAAAAGATCCAGTAATATACCAGCAAGATTGGCAACAAGTTCTTGACCACGCTTTATCGGTAGAAAAAGAATACATGGACAAAATATACCGAGAAAAATTAACTGATTTGCAGTATCAAGTAACCCGAAATAGTGCTACTGAAAGAGCATTTACTGGCATATATGACAAACATTTTGTCAAGGGTAATTATTACTGTATTTGCTGTAATCACCTACTTTTTAGTTCGCAAAGCAAGTATAATTCTGGCTGTGGTTGGCCTGCTTTTCACTCAGAAGATTTGGATGCAAATATATCACGAGTTACAGATAAAAGTCATGGCATGATAAGGGTTGAAGTCAGGTGCTCAAAATGTGATGCCCATCTTGGACACGTTTTCAATGATGGTCCAAAAGAGTTTGGTGGCGAAAGATATTGCATTAATTCAGCCGCACTAATATTCAAGGAGGAAAAATAATGGTTACTAGAATTAGAAGATATGTTGAAACTGATACAGGGCATCGAGTTCCTAATCACAAAAGTAAGTGCAAGCATTTGCATGGACATAGATATAGATTTGAAGCAGAAATTGAAGGTGATGTTGTTGATGTCAGCGGAGTATCTGATGAAGGCATGCTGATGGATTTTTCAGATATTAGCACGATATTAACACGAGAAGTACATGATGTTGTTGACCATGCCTTTGTTGTTTATCAAGGTGACAAAACCGCTCTAAAAGCTCTAGAATGCATGGGTGATGATCATAGAACTGTTGTTGTGGATTTCATTCCAACAGCAGAAAATTTAGCAAAATGGGCATTTGAGCAAGTTGAGCCACATATTGTTTCAGCTTACGGAAATAAGTTGCAATTAGTTGCTATGCATGTGTGGGAAACTCCGAAGTCTGTTGCAAGTTGGCACAAATAGACTATTCGATTCTGCGACGACGATTCTTTTTCCAATTATCATCGTTGGTTGTGTATTGTAAT
>JAKUNX010000059.1 GCA_022451835.1 Candidatus Poseidoniaceae archaeon | reverse complement strand
TGCTAACGTGTTTTGCGGTGGCGACGATGACTGGTTTGGGGACCAATCCGGAACTGCAGTTGATGCATCAACTAGAATGATGAACTACCTTGGAGTTGACATCGATAACGCAGTTGCAATGAATCTGCTATTTGGCGGACAGGATACTGAGACCCCAACTGGTTTGCTTGCTACAAATGAAGATGGAACAGCATTTGGTGGTGCAACATTCATTGGCATGGACGCCGCAACAGCAATGTCATCATACGGATTGGATATGGCACAATACGGTGCTATCGCCACATGGGTTGGCGGATGGTTAACAAGCCAATCCGCTCTTCCAATGGTGCTACTTGGTGGTACAGGAACAATCACAGCTGAAGAATTCGTCAACGTCACACTTGGCGGTGAAGACCCAGTTAACGGCGGTTACCTAACCTACAGCCTAAACCTAGGTGGCGCATGGGGAACACCATTCATGCCTGATTCACCACAAGGAACTCCGGTATCTGTTGACGCAGCAACTGCAGGAAACCTACTATACGGGCCTCTAGGAATTACTACTTCCACAGGAGCTGGCTTATTCCTATACGGAGAACTGTATGGACAAACTCCTCCAGTAGACTTACAGACAATGGCACCAGGCGCACCAATGACATGGAATGAGACAACGATTGGTCTAATCTATGGAATTGATGCTAATGCTGCAGCAGCATTGAGAATAATGCTAAGAGATGCAGTATACGATGACTTCGTACCAGGATTCTTGATGGGTCTTGGCAGTGATGGTCCATACAAGACCCAAACTGTAAACGAGTGGCTATTCGGCTGGAGAGATCCAGTTAGCGCTTTCGTTGCTGGTGATATTACTGATGCAACACTTGGCTGGACCAAGTTGGAAACAAACCAAACCTACTACGGTTCTGGCGGTGTTTCAACTGGACCTGCAACAACTTACACAATTTGTACAGGACACAATCCAGACTGTGACAAAGGAGAGACACTGCTTGAAGATGGCTCTAACGAACTATCTTGGCACAGCACGGAAATGATGATGGCTACCTTTGGACTAGTTGGAGTTGAGACATTGGACGAAACCACCGGTGGATTCCTAACTGGCGATGGCGACAAGGTCGATGCGGGTGGTTATGCCATCACAGCAGTAACTTGTTCTGGAACTAGTGAAGTCAAGAATATTCCAGTTGACGATTGTTCAGCATCTGTTGACCCAACAACACGACCAATCACTGCTAAACTAATCAAGTCATTTACTTTGGTTGATGCAATGGTTCCGGCTTTACCTGTTTACTTCGGTACAGAGATCAATATGCAAGCTGAGCAAGTTTCTGGATTGATTATTGCTGGAGATTCAACCTCTACTTTCTACCTAGACACGAGAGGTCCATATGACAGAGCAACAGCACCACAGATGACAGATCTTCAACCAGTATTCCAAATCGTTCAATCATCTGAGATTGAAGATGACGATGCAGAGGAGATGGAGAGTTCAATTGTAACTAACCAAAATGCTCTATCTTACTGGACTAACTTTGATGTGCCTACAGACTATGTTGCACTTCTGCTCTATTTGGGTGCACTTTCCTGTTTGGTACTTGGAGTCATCGCTCTAGGTAACGAAGAAGAAGATGCTAAGGATTACTCAGCAGAAGCCACTGAAGAGGCACCTGCTGAATAAGCAGCAACAGAGTAAGACTAACTCAATCAAACTCACCTTTGAAATGGTGAGCGCTGGTGGTAGTAGCATGGCCAAGAGAGTACTTCTCGTTCGCGGAGGCGCTCTTGGTCGTAATACTGGGCTTGGTGCAGCGCACCATAATTTAGTTGATATGTTGAAATCTGGAAAGGTAACTGGTTGGCAATTAGCAGGTGTATGTGAATATCCGCTAGCAAAGACTAGCAATCCATTATCTAGAATTTGGAATAGATGGTTTTCTCACCCGAAAAGAGTAATTAAAAAAATCAGAAATCAAAGTGGCGAATATGATTTAGTTCATATCACTGATCAAGAACAGGCTCATCTAGTTCCAAAAGATAGTACTATTCCTGTGGCTATTACAGTCCATGATTTATTTCACATGTTCCCTGAAAAACTGCGGTTTAATGATGATATAATCGACGTAGGAGATATGACTCCGGGTATTTTTCGACGTCGTGATCTAAACAAACTAAAGCAAGGAATAAACCGAGCAAATTTCCTAATGTGTAATTCACGTCACACACTTAATGCTGCTAAGGCAAATTTTCCAAAAGTAAAATCAAGTTGTATTCCCTTAGGAATAGATTCTGCAAAATATCACCCAGACAATCAAGAGTTGGTTGACATATCGCTACCCGAAGCTTGCAACTTGCTAGTTGTTGGAAGTAATGACCCCAGAAAAAGAATGAAATTCCTCTGCCAAGTAATTGCACAACTACCTGATGAGGTAAGGCAAGGAATACATATTCACCATGTTGGTAATTCTGCTGCTAATTCTGGATTGCCATCAATTGCAGAACTAGTCAAGTTTCATGGATTAACCAATTGGACAATTCATGGTTCCTCAGTTTCTGATGAGTACCTAATGACACTTAGAATCAAATGTAACGCATTACTATTCCCTTCAGTTAGTGAAGGCTTTGGTTACCCGCCAATTGAATCAATGGCTGCAGGAATGAAGGTAATCTGTGCAGATTTGCCATCACACAACGAATTAATGCCAAAGAATAGTTGTATTCCCGCAGATGATATGGCAGAATGGGTAAAGGCGATTACTTCGTTACATGATAAATATCAATCAAATGATGGGGAGAGTAATATTCCACAAATGGATCTAATAGACCATGCTAAAAAATATGACAACTCAGTATTTTGCCAACGCTTGAGTGAGGCTTACAATTCCTTTGTGGCCTAACTTACCAAGGGAATTTAGCACTCCAAACTATGTTATCTAAAATGATACATTGAATGCTTAACATTACCGATCCAAGCAACATCATGTTTGCACCATCTAATCCGTCTTGATAAGCGGAATAGGCTAGTAATCCATACATAATGTTGCCAATTGATGCTAATGTTAACACTCCTATAACTAAAAATGGAGTCCAAGAATAGTCATTGTTAATGTGGAATAATGTACTTTCTAACCATAACATGGATGGAATCAAAAACACACAATAGGCCAAGAATAGTCGATTGGCTCCTTTGCCATCAGCAGAATCTTGCCAAGGCCAGCGAAGTTGGTCAATTACTGTTGCATCAACACTATACAAAATAGTCCACCAATAAATTAGCCAACCAATTGCTGCAATAAACATACAAGGGACTATGAATTTAAGCCAAGAATGCGGTATTCCACCCCATAAAGACATTTTATCTTCCGCTTTTGAAAGACCATAAACATATGATAACAAAACAAGAATTCCAAAAATAATCACACAAATTCGAATAAATTGTCTAGTGATTTCCATGAAGTATAACGCAAAAGAATTCGCTTAAATGCTTAATTGAAGGATTTACATGAATACGCATTATTCATGAACATCTTGTGTTTCCCAAGCAACATGCAACCAATTCAACGAGTAGCAATAGTCGGTGCCGGCAACATGGGTTCAGGTATTGCTCAAAAGTCTGCCCAAGAAGAATTTGATGTACAAATGGTTGATAGAGAGCAACAATGGGTCGATAGAAGGCAGAGTATTATCGCAAATTTTCTTACCGAAGCGGTTGAACGTAGAATTTTCAGCGAGCAACAAGTAGATGCTATCAAAGAAAGAATCACCGGTGTTGTCGGTGTAGAAAATACTGCCGAGGATACCGACTTGGTTATCGAAGCTGTATTCGAAGATTTTGATATTAAGACGGCAGTTTTCAGAACCTTAGATGAGGCTTGTGGAGAAAATACAATCCTCGCTTCCAATACCTCCTCATTATCAGTTAATGCTTTGGCGGAAGCAACAGGTAGGCCAGACCGATTCGTTGGATTACATTTCTTCTATCACCCAGCCAAGAATCGTTTAGTTGAGGTAATACCTGCAGCATCTACAAGTCAACAATCCATTGACAGAGTCGTACAGTATTGTAAGATGCTTGGCAAGGTGGTAATTGTTTGTGGCGATAGACCTGGTTTCGTTGTCAACAGATTTTTTGTTCCGTGGTTAAATGAGGCTTGTTTACTACTTGAGGAAGGCCATGGCAATGCAGCTCAAATCGATGCAATTGCATGTAAAGCGTTTAGAATTGGCTTGGGTCCTTTTGGTTTGATGAACTTAACAGGTCCACCAATTGCTTTGCATTCTACAGATTATCTCGCAGAACAACTTGATACAACGAGGTATAATGGTGCAGCAAATCTTAGAGATTTAGTGAGTGATAACAGAATGTGGGAAATCGAAGCAGACGCATCTTACTCTGAAGAGCAGTATCAAGTAATTTCTCGTCGGTTATACGGTGTAGTTTTCGGAGTTGCTGCACAAATAGTCGATGAAGGAGTATGTTCGATGGAAGATGTTGACAGAGGCGCTAAAGTTGGACTTAGATGGGCTCGTGGACCGTTTGAATTAATGAATAAAGTCGGTGTTCAAGAATCATTTGAAATGGCTAAAGAATACCAATCTCTATGTCAAAATGTAGATAAAAACAGTGGTTGGACGATTCCAGACTTCTTCTTTAATCAGGCTGAAAATGACACACCTTGGGATTTTTCTTATGTTGATACACAAATTAATGATGGCATTGCAACCATTACAATTAATCGACCGGAAGCTATGAATGCTCTAAACGAAACCGTAGTTAAGCAACTTGGTATTGCAGTCAATGCAGTTAATGCAAATGAATCAGTACACACAATCGTTTTGGATGGCGCTGGAAAAGCCTTTGTTGCAGGAGCAGATGTCAAATTCTTTGTTGATAAGATTAGATCCGACTCGATTGATGACATTGTTGAATTTACCAGTAACGGCCACAAGGTATTGAACTCAATCGAAAATTCAACAAAAGTAACCATTGCTTTAACCACAGGACTCGCTCTTGGAGGTGGACTTGAATTAGCGCTATGTTGCGATTATCGAATTGGGACTCGTAGAACTCAATTTAGATTCCCAGAGACCTCAATTGGAATATACCCTGGTCTAGGTGGTTCTCAAAGGCCAGCGAGAATATCAGGAATTCCACTTGCTCGTTGGGCTGTACTAGGTGGTAATTTCATGAATGCGCAAGCCGCATATGATGTCGGATTACTAACCCATCTTGTCGATATCGCAGATGTAGATAGAGCAACACATAATTGTGTTAGTAACGGAAAACCAAGCGACAAATATTCCGGTAAGCCAGCCAATGAGAATAGTAAAGTTGTCAAATTCGCAACCGATTTCTATCGTGATGAAAACCTCCCAATTCTACTTTCAGGTGGTTGTCCTGATGGCTATGATGCTGAAGATAAGACAATTTCTAGACAATTAAAGAATCTAAAGTATACCGCTCCAATTGCTTTGTCTATGGCTAGTGAATTAATCGATATAACAGCAAACACTACGCTAGAACAGGGACTTGATTCAGAGTTAGCAAAACTGACTGATATATTCTCTACTAGAGACGCATTAGAAGGGCTATCTGCACTTATTGAAGGGCGCAGAGCAACTTATCAAAACTCATGAATTTGAGGCAGAAACATGTCAAATAGCCGTCCAATTCTCTACAGTTTTAGGCGCTGCCCATACGCAATGCGAGCAAGGATGTCAATAGTCAGAACCAAGCACATTTGTGAGCATAGAGAAGTTATTTTACGTGATAGGCCAGAACACATGATGCAAATTTCACCTAAAGGTACGGTTCCGGTTATGCTCCTTTCAAACGGAGAAGTTATCGAGGAAAGTCTTGAGATTATGCAGCATGTACTCTCTTGGAAATTGAGTGAGATTGAATCACAATGGGTTGATCGGAATGATAATGAGTTCAAGTTCCATTTAGACCGTTACAAGTACCCAAATCGTTATGAAAATGTTGATTCTATTGAACAAAGAACGCTTGCCAAAAAATATCTAGATGACTTAGACAATTTCTTGAAAGAAGAGATTTCTGATGCGTTAAATGATGCACTATTTCCATTTGTAAGACAATTTGCCAACCATGATAGACAGTGGTTTGATTCACAAAATTGGAACAATATACATGAATGGTTGAGTAATAATTTAGCCAGTGATGAGTTTAAGATTTGTATGAAAAAATACCCCCAATGGCATGAAGGCGATGAAGTTGTTGAATTTCCAATTATTGGATAATCGGCAAGTGCTTAACCGAAGGAGCAATTCCTAAATCCTCCGGGAAAAACATGGTAGCTTCAGGAATTGGTATCGGTGTTATCTCATGTCCCACTAACGCGACACGACTCGGCTTTGAGTCAGAGAGAATTTCTCTTCCAGTTAGTGGAGCAATTTTTGCCGAGAAGTCCATTATATCATCATGACTTGGCATGTTTTCAGCACTGAGGTTTTCTCTGCTGTGACCAACGTAAACGTAGCCTTTATTTTCAATAAAATCAGGATCTGCACGGTTGTCTAAAGCGGCAAACTCGCGAATATTTTTATCACTCATATTGATACCTTTCATCAAGGTGTGTCGAGATACAATTCTAGTATCTAGTGAAGGCATTAAATCAATAGTTTTCTCAAATTGCTCCCAGGCTCTAGAGTTCCATTTAGGCTTGCAAACCTTGTCAAAGATTTCTTTGTTAGGAGCATCTACTGAAACATATAGTTGAGTTGGCAGGGGATCCAATCGTTCCAATACTTTTGGAAAGGTTCCGTTAGTAACTAACATAGTAGTCATGCCATGTTTGTGACATAAATCGATATATTCGCCTAGCCTAGTGTAAAGTGTAGGTTCACCATTCAAGGAGATTGCAACATGTTTAGGATTTTGAGCATCGAGCCACTTTTCTCTAGGTACTTTGGGGTTGCCGCCAAAGCCAGATAACAATCTTCGCTGAGCTCGAACAGATTCATACAGTAATTCAAGCGGGTCTTGATTGGTTAATTCTAATGTGTCCATGTGCGGCTCTCGCCAACAGTATGTGCATGCAAGATTACATTGGTCAACAACAGGAGAGGTTTGCATACAGTTGTGGCTGGCAATTCCGTAGAACTTGCCCTTGTAACACTGACGATCTCTAAGCAATGACTCTTTAGTCCAGTGACAAACTTTTACTCCACCATGTTCCCCAACAATGTGATATCTTTGCTTTTGCAGTTTGGCTTTTAGCGCTAAATCCATACCCATTTGGTACACTCTCCTGAGCCGTCAACCTCGGTTCCTTACGGGTTCGGGATAGGCTCGGATGTTAATGCGTTGGCTATTTTGGTTATCAAGCCAACTCAAGTCGGAAGAAATTTTAATTTTCGACCAGATTTGCTAATTAACTAAGAAAAGTCATACTGAACAAGTGTATTTATTTACACTTAATTTATTTACTAAACCTATGTGTTGGCATATTCACCACTGTTTAATATACTCTAGGTGTTAAAAGTAAAGTGAGGATAACACAATGGACAGAGAGTTAGAGAAATATGTTGATGATGCCATGGAAAAACAACAGTACCGTAATGGTATTTTTGCCAATTGGATGAACACAATACTACAGGGTATTGTAAATTACAGAGCTGCACCTGATATTAGAGGATCATTTAGTGTAAGAGGTGGACAATAAATGGATACATACTTAGAAACATATGTAGATGAAGTGATGGATAAGCAAGTTTACAGAAATGGAATTGGTTTTTCCAGTTCTTGGATTAAGCGTCTTTTTTCCCGTAAAAATACCAGTTTAGAATACTAACCTCCTTAACTGACCTGTCGATGGATGGTCATGGCTAGGTGGTTACCACACTTGATTGGATTGCTTACTCCATTAGCAACAATAGCAGGTTTACTTGCTGGTGGCTGGTGGATGGGTGCAACCATTTATCTTGCTTTGGGCCTATATCCTATACTCGACTTTTTTGCTGGACAAAGCTCAGATACTAATCCACTAGAAGAAGGCAAGGCGTTCAATTATATCGTCCATATCCATGCGATTTTAGTTCCTGTAGTGGTAATTACGCTACTATACATCGCTGCGGTTGATTATACTAAGTTCGTATGGCTGGGGGCAATTTCTGTTGGCCTGTCCAGTGGTGCATCAGGTATTGTTACCGCTCATGAGTTAGGGCATAGGAAACCTCGATCAGCAAGTTGGTGGTTATCTAGGCTTGACTTAATGACTGTGCTATATCTTCATTTCACTGTAGAACATAACCATACACATCACAAACATTGGGCTAAGGCAAGAGATCCAACTTCCTCTCCATGGGGCCGGAATGTATATTTTCACTTTTTAAGAACTCTTCCATTTCAAGTACTCTATGTTATTACACACTGTCTTAGTAAGTAGATTGTTAATCATATCTCCTTACGTTCTAGGCGTATTTTTACTTCAAGCATTTGTTGCTGTATATTTACTCGAGTTTGTAAATTATCTCCAACATCATGGCCTGGTTAGACAAGATGGTGAGCGGGCTAATGCTAGTCATGCTTGGGAAAGTAGACACAGATGGTCTAGGTGGACATTACTCGAATTGCCACTTCATCCATCACATCATTTGAAATCAAGCACACATTATCAGCGCTTAGATGCTCATGATGAATCCCCGCAACTACCAAGTGGTTACTACATCATGTTTTGGACTGCATTGATTCCACCATTGTTCCATTATCGTATGAAAAAGAGTTACGAACTATTCAAGCAACAAACCTCGTAATAATCTCTTACAGCCTTATATATACTAGAACACACTGTTATTGCTAGTAGTGGTTAGTTGATGTTGCGAATTAATGGGTTAACTAAGTCATTCGGTTTCGGCAGCGATAAACTGCAAGTTTTGAAAGGCATAGACCTTGAACTAAAACAAGGTGAGCTAGTTGCTTTGATGGGACCTTCAGGATGTGGAAAATCCACTCTGCTAAATATCATCGGCGGTCTATTGTCTGGCGATGGTGGTGAAATTGATCTAAACGGGCGTAAGTATGGCCGTAAAGGCCCATCAAGTGTTGTCGATGTGCGTCGTGAATTAGTGGGGTGGATATTCCAAGATTTCCACCTGTTAAACAATTTAACCGCTATTGACAATGTTGCAATGGCACTCGAGTTATCAGGAGAATCTTCTAAAGATGCCGAACAACGTGCAGCAGCAGCATTGGAACGTGTTGGTCTTGGTGATAGAATGCATCACATTCCCGACCAATTATCTGGTGGACAGCAACAACGTGTTGCCATTGCTCGGGCAATTGCTGGCAATCGTCCATTACTGCTTGCAGACGAACCTACTGGGAATTTAGATATAGCCAGCGGCAAAGATGTGCTACAATTATTCAAGGATTTATGTCATGATGAAGAAAATCCAATCTCAATATTGATGGTTACTCATGACCCTGAATTGGCTGCGAATGCTGACAGAATGTTACTACTTTTAGACGGTAAGACCGAAGCCTCCGATATTCGTACAGCTTGGGGCTTAGATGATGTACAAGGAGGTGAAGAGGAGTGAGTGAAGAAGAGAAATTCGATCCTTTTGCATCCTATGTTGTACCCAAAGTAGGAATTGTTGAGCGTTGGCGCAGGAGGGTAAGAGATGCTCCAGAAAACCTTCGTTTGGCTTCACAAAGTGCTTGGCGAGGTAGAGAAAGAGGATTAGCAGTTGTTGCTGGAGTATTTTTGGCTTCTTTAGTTATCACGACAGTATTGTCCTACGGGATAGGATTGTCACAAATTTTCTTTGACGAATCATTAGATGGTGAGCCAATTGATGCTAAAGTTGAATTTAAGAAAGCACCTACTGAAGGGTCATCAGGTTGGACTAACAACACTAGCGTTATGCAAGATGTATGTACTGAGTTGATGATTGAATATAGCCAAGAGCTTGCAGATTGTACGGTAATTTTAGGACGGCAAGGGATTCATAGTGCGGGATTTTTCAATGAAGATTTTCTCTATGCCCAACCATTAGAGATGCGCTCTGTTTCTGATAATGAAAACCCTTATTGGATTAATACAACGTTTGAATATCCTGAGTTAAGAGATGCAGGGCCACCAATTTCTAATTATCGCTCGATAAGATTCATGGGTCCAGAAGCCTTTGACGGAGAGTTTGCCAAACGTTATGGTGCTAATATAATTCAAGGTCAGGGAGAGTGGCCATCACCAGAAAATATGTCAAGTCAGCGAGGAGTTATCT
>JAKUNX010000058.1 GCA_022451835.1 Candidatus Poseidoniaceae archaeon | reverse complement strand
CCCACAGGATTTGCTTATCGATTCTAATGGTGATAGTTGTATTCTCTTCGTTGCCAGCATCATCAATTGCCCCTAAGTTTGCGGTAAACAAGCCATGAGTTGCATACGTGTAGGTTATTTCACCGGTTTCGTTTGCATCAACAGTAATTCGACTACTTCCATCACCAGCTTCAAAGTAAAATGAAGCAATATCTCCAGCCGAGGATTTTGTATATGCATAATCAAATGCTAGATCAACCCCTGAAAAGGCTACCTGCTGGCCATTTTGAATATTTTCTTGAATCATTCCAGATGTGGTATCGTAGTAAACAACTAGGTCAATTGCCGACTCATCTGATGAGTCCTCATCGCCGAAACATCCTGCTAACATTGCTGAGCATAGCAATAATGACAACAGAACAGCCCGCTTCGTGAAGCCTCGCATACAATTCGATGAGCGGCATGAGTAGATAAGGCAATGCCAATAAAAGTGGTTTTTTACGCAAATTCTACATTAATCATAGAAAATCGCCATCGGTGGTTTGAAAATGGGTAAAGCCGGCGGTTTGTCTAACGAGGTGGGGTAGTCTGGATATCCCGTCGGGCTCATAACCCGGAGATCGATGGTTCAAATCCATCCCTCGTTACCACTAACTATACTCGTAGTAGTCATGTTTAGGTTTTAGAGAATCCAATGCGCTTTGCAACTTAGCATTAGCTGCCATTTCCCCGCTTTGTATCGCATTTATTTGGGAATTAATACGGGATTTTTGTTGCTGAGCTAATTCGTTGTTTTGTAAACCGTTCAATTCTAAAGCATGTAGGATTTTTGTTACCTCTACTGATGGTAAATTATCTGGCTGAAGAAGAAACTCTTGACCAGTTTTAATCACTGGTCCAGAATTATTTAATGCTCTAAGAAATAGATCACTCATCTTGTTGTCGTTTTCAATCATTAATACGCCATCAAGGGTTGAAGCTAGGCAACCGCCAGATCGCTTAAACGCCTTGACAAAGAAGGATTTTGCTTTACGCTTTTTACCTGCAAGAGCAAAGCATTTAGCGCATCTATGTAAATCTTGAAAGTAATGACCAATCATATCATTTGATTGAATCATTTTTTTTCTTTCTCGCAACAGCGTCTTTGCCGATGTAGTTGAAAGGGACACTTTGTTACGCATTACCAAAACATCACACAAGATTTGTAAGCCCTTGATTAGCATAATTTGGTCTTGCTCGGAACGTTTTTTATTTTGCAGAAACATATCAGTAAACTGTGTTGCCATTACTTCTGACATCTCTAATCTACCATCTCTAATGTAACTTTCAAGTTGCATCAGCGTTTGAGTGGGGTCATTCATTCCAAACATGCTTACAACACACCGAGCACCTACTATCATTTCATGGCTTTGTAAATTCAGTTTTGTTTAGCCAAAGTTGTTGTAGCAATAACAACTGGCTTGACTACGAGCAAAATGGTATCCATCTCAATTACTGGCAGCCCAGCAGTGGGTAAAACTACGGTATCGCAACTTCTAGCTACTCAAGGGTGGGAGGTATTAACGGTAAGTGAATTAGCCAAACAATTTGAGTGCCAAGGTGAATTTGATGAAACGATGGATAGTCAAGAAATTGATGTTCACAAGTTGTCAGAAGAATATTGCCCAGACGGAGATAATGACATTATAATCGATGGACATTTGTCGCATTTTCTTGATGTTGATGCGATTGTAATTTTACGTTACCAGCCAGATAAATTACGCGATAGACTCGCTGCTCGAGGATATAATGAAGCTAAGATTAACGCTAATGTCGAATGGGAATTAATATCTGGAACGTGGGCAGAAATATTAGAATTTGAAATAAACCAACCAATCTTGGAATTGGATGTCACAAATGATTCGCCAAGTGATTCAATTTCTAAAATAAATGACTGGATAAATAGTGGTTTCAAATCATTACAACAAGAAAAAATTGATTGGCTGAATCAGTAAATATTGTCTTCATAATGTTAATCTAGTATACTCACAAGTCATTACCGGTTGAGTATGGGTCTTTCAAAAAAATTTGTTGGTTTCGGTTTAATTATTGCGATTTTAGTTGGTGCAGGCGCAACATATTGGCATTTTAGTGAGTCAGAGTCAGAATCAGGGTTTGTTGGTTCATGGCGCATAGCAGACGACCAATATTATGTGAATTTCAAATCTAATGGCGACTATTGTGTAACTTATGGCTCGGAAGAGATGTGTTGGGCAACTTGGGAAGAGGACGGTGACACCATTTTTATCAAAATGAATGATGAGAATAGTCACGTAAAAATGCAATGGAAGATGGATGACGATAATTTATTGTTAAAGATCGTCGAAGAATTTGAAAATGGCGAACAACAAGATGTAAGTGGTGAATCTTGGATTACATTTGAACCTCATAATGGTTCAATCACACTTACCTTACCTCCAAATCACAATATGACTGCACCAAACATGATATTGTTAGATGCTGATGGAAACCTTTCAACGAATTCTACCGATGAACTTGCCGTATTGTTGGTTTTGGGAGATGGGGAAGTAAGTTGGGATGACGTTGTAATTACAATTTCGATTGATAATGGTACTGATTATGAATGTGCAAACCCAGGACAGAGCAGCACTGGGTTCTCTTGTGAATTACACTGGGACGGAACTAATAATACCATCATTAAGGGTTATAATATCACAATCCTTGAGAGCGATTTCGATTTGTGTAATGGCGAATGTTGGCTAAGTTATGACATATCTGTAATTAATTCAAACAGATCCAATGGTGGTGCAACATCAATTCAATAAGTTAAGATTTTGTTATCTAATTAAAACCCTAAATTTGGCTAAAATTCCTCCGTAACAATGAACCCCTGAATTCATCTCGGATAGATTGGTCAGGGTCATGGCATTAGAGAAATTGAGAAATTTGTGGGAGCGAATATTAGCCCCAATTGTCGAATCATTATCTTGGATGAGCCCTGCAACAATTACTTGGCTAGCCTTGCCAATAGGGGTGCTTGGAGGACTCTCAGTATTCTTGGCTTCTGAAGATCAGTTAGGCGTCTCAATGTTATTGGGCGGAGGAGTGCTGATTACCATGGCTATGATTTTTGATGGCCTAGATGGTCCTGTTGCGAGAGCAACTGGCAGAGTCACAAGGTGGGGTGATTATTTAGATCACACATTCGATAGGCTTCTTGATGCTGTATGGATAATTTGTATTTCTGCATCGACATTTGTTAACGATATAGTTTTGGGACTCACAGCAGCATGGTTTACTTTGCTTGGCTCATACATGGGGACACAAGCGCAAGCTGTTGCAGGGACTAGAAACTATCGTGGTTTTTCTCGCGCAGATAGAACTATCCTCAGCATCGTAGCAATTTTCCTAATGGGAATATTGGTCTATGTTGACAATTACTCATGGGGTAATTTTCCAGGGATTTTTGATCACATAGAAATCAATCCTCTTAGTATTGTGGTATTCATTTCTGCTTTGGGCGGAATCTGGACGTTTTTGATTAGATTTATTCAAGCAAGCCAACAAATCAAAAAGATTGATGCTGAGAACCCATTGCCACAACCTAATTTGAAAGATGAAGAATGATTTTGACTAATTGAAAAATCAGTCCAAATTGACTTAATTTCTTGAATTAATAGCGGTATACTCATAACGGTTGCATGCTAGAAAGGTATGATGACGGGCAGTTCCAAGGCTTATGACGGGAGAGCCATTGCTACGCTGTTGATTTTATTGATGACATTTTCAATGTTACCAATTAGTAATGTTAGTGCAGAAGATACCGGTGATTTGTTTCACTTACAAGCACAAGATATTCAAGCATCTTTTGACAATAGTACTGAACTGACGACAATCACTTGGCGTAACATCGATTCTCTTGAAGAGCCAACTGCTTTAGATGATTTTTACAATGCAAGATACAACGTCTACAGGCACACAGAAATCATTGATCAAAACAATCTTCAAAATGCAACTTTAGTTCACACAATCGAAGCTTGCGACATTCAGCTTTACAATGTCAAGTATTTGTGTTTAGGTGGCGCAAATGGGTCACACACCGGTCACAGTTTTTCATACTTAGTAGATCCAGGGACCAATGATTCATTCTACTATGGCATTACTACCTCAATATCTGCACAAGATGGTTCAGAAACAACTTACGATTCTTTGATTTCTAATGAGTCTTCCACTTATCACCCGGTTAACGAGACAACTACGCCAGTTCGAACACCTTACAATTTGATGGCTTCTTTTGACCCTACAACTAGCGTAACATCATTGTCCTGGATTAACTACAACGACATATTCTATGTGTTACCTGAGTTTGGCCCTGATGCTTATCAAACGAGGCTTTGGATGAGTTCCCAGCCTATTACTAGAAACTCTGCTGCGTCATTATTCGGAGCTATGTCTCCAATTGCTCAGTTAGCACCTGGCATCTCGACGTATGAAATTCAAATTCCTATAGACACAGATAGAGAAGTGTATTATGCAGTTACTTATCTTCTGCCAAATTATTTTGGCCCAAATCAAGATTATGAAGATATTAGACTATTGTCTAATAATGTCCTAGTTGAGTCTCTAGCAGAAGATAATATGCCTGCGAACCCAGTAACGTCAACTAATTCTTTCTTCTCTTCCAATTCTCTAACAGGAAGTGGAACCACTACTATAACATGGGTCGATGTTGCGAATGAAGATGGAGAATCCTATGCTATTTTTTCATCAGGGCAATCATTCGATAATACAACACAATTTGGTGCAAATCAAATTGCCCTTGTTGAGGAAGGAGTGTCACAATATGAACATCAAGTACCAGTTGGCAGGTTGGGAACATCCCATTATTGTGTAGTAGTAATTGATTCGAACGGTATTTTTGATGAAGATATAGAGCCATATTCATGCAGTTCAGTTTATGAAGATGCTTTTTACAATTGGACTGCTGAGCCAACCAACGTAATTGCAACCTTCGCTGGAAATTCTGAAACAGTGATAACCTGGCAAGATCAACTTGGAGCAGAAGGAGAAAAGTACCATATTTGGCGTTCAAACTATCTAGTTACTGGCAGCCAGTTTGTTGAAAATGTAACGATGGAATATCAAGGTACGGTGACCGATGGAATCCAACAATTTACCGTACAAATTCCTCCCGAAGTCGACCGAACATCATTTTACTTCGTAACCAGTGAGGCGCTTTATCAACACGCTGAAGGACCTTACCACTATACTGATTTAGTGCAAAACTGGTTTGGGCCGGTTTATGAAGAAACAGTTACTCCAGCGGCTCCAAGAATTAACTCAATCGATGTCGATGGAGAGATTTCAATTGTTGAAATTGAATGGTTGAATGACCAGCAATTAGATGGCGAGACTTACTCAATCTGGCAACACGAGGGAGCGCCATTCGGCGAAGATGAAGATGAAGTTTCTAATGTTACAGAAGATAATGGGTGGGTTTTGTATGATACTGGAATTATTGATACTGGCTCAATATTTACCGAATTCACTTTCAGAAAAATATATCAAATTCCAAATGATGTTGAGAGAAATATTTGGTATGCAATTACCGTTGAAGATGCTTATGGAAATACGAATCTCGAAGCATTCCCAGGCTCTGGAGGCAATTCCTTGATGGTAAAAGAGGACACAACTCCTCCAACAGCCACTTATCTACTCTTTGATGATGATGATGAATTATATTTGAACCCGTCTTTAGTATCGGGCAGTTATACGATTAGACTGTTAATCAACGAATATCTATACAGCAGTCCAACCGTTGATTTAACAACATCCTCTGGAGGTAAAATTACTAATGAACCTCGTCAAATGTTAATGTATGCTGATAACCTTCTTGATCCGACTACAGGGCCTGAATATTACTATACTTTTGACATAACAAATTCAGTATCTGCAGGATTAATTACTATCGATGTTGAAATGGTCGATGAAAGTTTTAACCAACAACAATTGAGTTGGACAGAGAGAAGTCTAGATGCACAGAGTCCACTATTGACAATATATTCTCCTTCATCGTCATCTGATGGTTCAAAGTATTTAGCTAAAGAAACCATCTCTATAAGTGCAGGCGCGACTGATGATGTTCAAATTGACCTAATGCAGTACAAGTTTACTTACAATTTCGGCACAGGCTCTTCAGAGGTAACCTCTTGGCAGACTCCAGAAAACTTGCAAGACGTAAATCAGGACGGTAGTGCATTTATATTTAGTCAGGACATTAGCGCTGGTAATTTTGATAATGGTCGACATTTGCTAACAGTTAGAGCGGTCGACTCTGCTGGTAATGAGGTAATAGATCAAGTAATTTTCATTGTCGACTACTGTTACAATAACATTGATGGCACTACAAATTGTCAGTATGTGCAATCACTCGAGCCTGCGCCAGAACCAATTATCGTTGAACCATCTTATTCCGACCCACCTTATGCATTTGTTTGGATTTCTTCGGGTATAGCCTTTATCTCGATAATTTTGATGTTGTTTGTAATCCGTGCTGGAATGAAGGGTCCAAAGAAGAAGTCTGATGAGGACTATGATGATGATGATTGGATGTCTGAATTTATTGGAACAAGTCAAAATGTAGATATGGATTCTATTACTAACACAAACCAAACAGCGACAACTGAACAATCTAAGGAAGTCCCAGATATCGAAGAAGAAGAAGATGACGACCCATTCTCGGTGAATGTTGTTCAACGTAAGGCAAGACGAACAAAAGCCAAGCCAAAGCAAGAACCTGAAGAAGAGGAAGAAGAAGCATTCTTTGGCCTAGATGATGAAGACTTTGAGGAAGAAGAGGAAGAGGTTGAAGAAAAACCAAAGCCAAGACGTAAAGTCGGCAGGCGAACAGCTCCTAAAAATGCGCCCAAGCGCAGACCCACGCGACGTAAGAAATCCGAAGATTGAGTAAGAAAGGAATAGATATCTCAATTAGTGTATTTTCTGTCACATATTCATGGCAGACACCTTGGGTAATGATGATGCTGAAAATATAGTTAATGAAGTTGAACACGCAATGGAGTCTGTAATAGGGGCTTTCAATCCGATAAAAAACAAATTGAATTGGCTATTAATCGCTTTGCCACTAGCCGTATTTTTCAATTTCCAAGGCAACCTTACTATGGCTTTTCTATTTTCGATGATAGCTATAATGCCATTAGCATTTTTGATGGGCAAAGGTACTGAGGAAATCGCACTACGAACTGGGGAGGCAATCGGCGGTTTTCTAAATGCTACCTTTGGCAATGCTGCAGAACTGATAATAGTTGGTTTAGCCATTTATGCAGCATCCAATGACCCTGAAATTGTAGATACCATGGTCACGGTTACTCAAGCATCACTTATTGGGTCAATACTTGGTAACATGCTCTTAGTATTAGGTTTAGCAATGCTTTGGGGCGGTCTAAAACATAAAGAACAAAGCTTCAACAGTGATGCCATTCAAATGAATGGAACATTGTTGTTGTTAGCAATTGTTGCTTTTATTATTCCGAGTGCTATTCAACACTCAGGTGGAACAGTTTCAGATATTGAAAACATATCACATTATGCGGCAATTGTTTTGTTGGTTATCTATGGGTTGGCATTGTTATTTCAACTAAAAACCCATGCTCATGTATTTGCAACAGAGCCAGGGCATGGCCATCATGAAGATCCATTAATGACCAATAAGGATGCGTGGGTTTTACTTATTTTAGCAACAATTCTTGTTGCTTGGATGGCTCATATTCTAGTCCATAGTTTAGAAGCCGCAGTAGTTGAATGGGGAATGCCTGAACTATTCATTGGGGTAATACTACTACCATTCTTTGGTAATGCTGCAGAGCATTTTACTGCAGTCATTGTTGCAGGTAAGGATAAGATGGATTTGTCAATTGCTATTGCAGTTGGCAGTAGTGTACAAATCGCTCTCTTTGCCGCTCCTGCAATGATACTGTTTGCATGGGCTTTAGGCGTACCACTAACTCTTGAATTTGGCATGTTAGAAACTGCCGCGACCTTCGTATCGGTATTAGTTGTAAATTCAATTTTAGCAGATGGCAAATCGAACTGGTTGGAAGGAGCCATGCTACTTGGTAGTTATGTGATTCTTGCCCTTGCATTTCTGCAACTATAGGTGATGATTCTTGCAAATAAACAACAAATTCGGGATTGGATTAATGGTAGTAGCAGTTTTGCTGTCAATGCTTGGTACGGTTGGAATTACCATCGAGGATTCAGTTGATTCTGTTCCAACACCCAATGTACCTAATTCGGTATTTTTTGCTGACGAACCTGTGCAATCAAACCCTCTGGCATTATTTATCTCTGCTAATTCTGTCATTACCTGGGATAGAAGCGATGTATTCTTGGTTGTAGGAGATGCAGACAAAAAAGAACAGTGTGACGGATTAACATTTCTTGAAATGATGAATCAAAATAGTGAGGTTTGTACCTCAAGAGATAATGAGTTTGATGCTATGGGAGATGATAATTCATCAGGATTCTCATGGTCGGCAAAATCGGGCGAGTATTATGTTGGCATCGGAACTTTTTCTGAAACACCAGAAGATTTTGAGCTAAATATTGATTATGAAGTTAAAATGACACTTTCAGCAGCAGGATACTTTGTGATGATTTTGATGTTAGTCAGTGGTTTTGTTTTGAATAAATACCAATGATTATTCAACTCCTTCATAATAAGATTCTACTGCAGCATCAAGTTCTTGCATTGCTAATTTTTCATCAATTGTTTGTGTAATTCCATTGATTCTGACTGCGGCACCGTCAACCCACATATCCAAGCATCGTGCCCCATTGAATACTAAATTAGCAATATGCCGATTATTCGAACGACCTCGCGGAAACATTCGTAAATCTTCAAGATCCCAGGCAACCCAATCTCTGCTGTCCTTGGTAATCATTTGGAACACATCCTTTGCCGGAAGTAGGGTTGGGTCCCAATGATCATGTCTTTGAACTAGAGCAGCAGTTCTTGCTTCTGCAAGAATATTAAGCCCGTTTCCTGATGATGCAGCGCCATCAGTGCCAATTCGGACATCAACATCTTCAGCCTGAAATGCTGGTAATGACAAGGTGCCACCACATGCTAATTTCATGTTAGACGATGGGCAGTGAACAGTGGTCACATCGTGCTTCTTGAGGATTCGGATTTCATTTTTCTTAACCCAACTGGCATGGGCGCAAATAGAATTAGGTTTGAAGAAATCAATACTATCCAAGTATTCAACAGGATATTTGCCAGTTTTTTCAAAGCATTCAGCAACTTCTTTTCTAGTTTCGCTGACGTGAATATGTAATCTTCCACCCCTTTTCTCAGCTAATTCTGATGCTTTAACAAGAGTCTCTTCACTACATGTGTAAACAGAATGGGTGGCAATTGCATACTGGATTCTATTAGATGCAGTTTGCTCGCTTAGTAAAGAGTCTAATTCATCTAGAGCTGATTTTGCATCTGGATGTGAAGGTAGTGCAAAATCACTTACAGGGCCTCCGACTAGTCCTCTAATGCCAGCATCATTCAATACCTGCCCAGTTACTGCTGGATAGAAGTACATGTCAGCGGCAAAACTGGAGCCGGTAGCAATTAGTTCGCAAGCAGCAGCAGTTGCACCTACCCTAACATACTCTGGATTCAGTTTTGCTTCAGTCGGGAATATTGCTTCATTTAACCAACGGTCAAGTACAAATCCATCACTAAAGTCTCTAGCATTTAATTGCATAGCTAGATGAGTGTGCCAATTTTGTAGAGAGCGAGTAAGCAACTTGCTTGAACCATCGATAACCTGTCGTACATCCTCGTCCCCATTTGAGTGTGACCATGAGCCATCATCATGGATCAAAAAGTCTCCGAGATGCTTTTTTCCCTTGTCATCATACAGCACAGAATTAGTATATCGTGCGGCATATTCAGAGGTCATAGTTTACCATTCCTTGGTTGAGGGTGATGGCTTGATTATTTAATTGTCAGTAATTGTTTGAGAGATTTTTAACTTAAATTTCTCAGCGCTATACTCGAGGCTAGCAATTCCAGGCAGTAGGCGCCCTGCAAGATAATTCAAACATGCTCCCCCTCCAGTTGACAAATGCCCCATTTTGTCACTTAAGCCACGATTCATAATTAGAGTAGAATTATGACATCCACCGACAACAACGTAACCAATGGATTCTGCGCAGGCATTGAGCATCTCTATAGTGCCAAGTGCATAG
>JAKUNX010000057.1 GCA_022451835.1 Candidatus Poseidoniaceae archaeon | reverse complement strand
ACACTTAGGTCCATGGGATAACTAGAATCACCTATTTGTATGTAAATCTACCAAAAAAGCATGCATTGTCGACCCATTTGATGGAGAATATTGGTATGATTTCTGTCGTTTACATGATTTCCAGTTAAGTGAGATTTGGCTCACCCATAGCCATTGGGATCATGTCAAAGGGGTTGAAGAGTTAGTAAATATCTCATCCGATAATGTTTCAATTAGATGCCACATCTTGGAGCAAGAAAGAGGTTACAAGTTTGATGGAATTAGTTGGTGGCAACACCAAGAATTTACCGAAATCACACAACCATTTGGTGCGATGGATTTCACTATTCACTGTACACCTGGCCATACGCCTGGCCATGTAACAATAATTGGTAATGGATTGGTGATTACCGGTGATTGTTTGTTTCTAGGTCGTTGTGGAAGAACTGATTTGTTTGGTGGAAGCCAAGATAAGCAGCGTCAATCTTTGTTATACTTGCGAGATATTTTACTTGAGGTTGAAGATAATTGGATAGTTCTGCCTGGTCATCAGTACGAGTTATCTGATGGCTCTATCCCAACTACACTAAAATTAGTTGATTTAATGGCAAATAACGAGGCACTAAATTCAATAGACAATGAAGTAGAATGGAATAGTTTGCCGTTTTTATCATTCGACGACGACTTATCAAAAAAAGCCAAAAGACAGAAAGCAAGAAATTCATAAGATGTCATCAAGGTTAACCATATCTGGTATTGCCGCATCTTGTTCTTCTTGTTGTTGAATTTCAAACTGTTTCCATTGTGGTAATTCAGCAGGGTTTTCTTCTATCCATCCTAATGCTTTAGCTTCATCTAATTGGCCATTAGCGACATAGAAATCAATCCAAGCAGTTCTTCTTTCATCTTCTTCAGAAAATGCAGAATTTACCATTGCTTCCTCTAATTTTTCTTGTTTAGCCTTTTTCTTTGCTAAGGTTTTAGAGAATTGTGCAACGATTATTACTGACAAAAGAATCACTATTGAAATCCCAAGGTATACTAGAGTTGGCTCAATACTAGCGCTGGTAGAATCAGATTCGGTCTCACCGTCTTGTTGTGGTTCAGTAATCTTGCAGACTACAGAACTTATTTTCCCCTCGAAAATGTCAGGATCATATGGGCATGGATCAGAAGTATCACTGGTTCCATCGTTATCCGTATCAATACAACCAAATACATCTCTATATGATGTACCAGGCACTTGTATACAATCATCTGGTTGGTGGGCTCCACTGGTGAAATTATCACCATATCCATCACCATCAAAATCACTCCATTGAGTAATTTCCAATGGGAAGTCATCACTTAAATTATCACCATATCCATCACCATCTTGGTCACTCCATTCATCAGGTTGTAATGGAAAAGCGTCACCTCTCTGCTCACGTAATTCGATAATTCTTTGATTATCATCTAAGTCTTCAACAAAAGTTACTGTCCATAGGTAATTATCGCCATAACCATCACCATCGGTATCTTTCCACTGTTCACCATCATTTGGGAATTCATCATCAACATCAGCCCAGCCATCACTATCGGTATCAACACAACCATATCGATTATTTTCGTTTGATGTGCCAAATGTATCTATACAGTCATCTCCACCAGGCTTGTCTACTTCATCGCCATAACCATCACCGTCACTGTCAGCCCATTGTAGAGGATTCTGTGGAAAAGCGTCCTCTGGATCAACAAAACCGTCACCGTCGCTATCGGGGCATCCTCGAGAAATTGGATTGGCAGAGTTACCTGGTTGAGTAGGGCAAATATCCCCATTTATCGAGCCAGTTCCGTTATTATCTCCGAAACCGTCTCCATCAAAGTCAGACCATTGTGTTGGGTCAAATTTGAATGCATCTCCATTATTTCCTGCAGCGTTATCACCATAACCATCCCCATCAGTATCTTTGCATTGAGTATTATCGTCGGGAAAAACATCCGGGTTATTACCTGACTGATTATCTCCGCCACAATCTAATGAATCACCATCTCTATTCTCCCATTGAGTATTATCATTAGGAAACGGATCGCCCTGGTCTGAATATCCATCTCCATCGGTATCTAAACAACCAATTCTATCGATAGTAGAGGAGCCTGATTCATCAGGACACTCATCTGGGGAGTTGCCCTCTGGGTTTTCACCATATCCATCTCCATCTTTGTCACACCATTGTGTTGGGTCAAGCGGTAAGCCATCTGCTTGGCAGTAACCGGTACTCGAAACTGGCCCCCAATTTGCAGTAGGGTCAGAGTAAGAATCGCCGTCAGTATCAGGGCAGCCATATCTATCAGCGGTCGAGTTGCCAAATAAATTCGGACAGGCATCTGCGTCATCACCAACTTGATTGTCGCCCCACCAGTCTCCATCAGTGTCTATCCACTGATAATGGTCTAGAGGGAACTTATCGATTTCAGTAGCTCCAACGATAATAATTCCTGGCCATGATGCACTTCTGTTTTCATCCCATGATTGGTCAGCGTAATTGTCACCCCACCCATCGCTATCAGAATCGTTCCATTGAGTGGGGTTGTTTGGAAAAGCATCGCCACGTTGATTTACGTGGAAGAATGTATTGACTACTTCGAAATAATATTCATCACCATATCCGTCTCCATCACTATCTTTCCATTGTTCAGGATCATTAGGGGCCCAGTCGCCATCATCAGACCACCCATCTCCATCAGCATCTGGGCAGCCATACCTGTCTACACTTGAGGTACCAAATTGGCTAATACAAGCATCAGGAGTTGTAGCAGGGTCTGGATTATCTCCATATCCATCACCATCAGAATCATTCCATTGGCTACCATCAGTTGGAAAAGCATCAACAACACCATCACCTTGATCTGTAGTATTGTATCCATCATTATCTTCATCAACATCAGCAAGCCAAAAGTAAACACCCTCATCATTTCTTGTGTGAGATGTTACAATTTTACTTCCATCTGGATGCCATGAAACACCATCTATTTGTCCACACTGATTGTTATTAGATCCAGCACAATTATTTGGTCTTGGTCCAGAGAATGCATCGACTAGTTGGCTGGTCACAGTCTCATAGATTTTCGCAGTAGCACCGTCTGCTTCATACCAAAACAACCCGACAACAAATTTTGAACCATCGGGTGAAAAATCTATTGATGAACAAGAGGTTGAAGTTGGTACTTCCCAAATAATTGGCCAACTAGTACCATCATATTCATGAACTTGGACTCTTGCTCCATTTGACTCATATGCACCACACATTACAATGTAATTGCCATCAGGAGACCATGCAATTGCGTTAACGGAATCTGGAGGAGTAGTAATAGCCTCAACAGTATTTCCTGTACTCATTTCTGAAATATACCAGTCACCTTCACTGCCTACAGCAATAAAATTACCATCAGGTGAAAAGGCACTATCATAAAACCGATCCTCGCCTCCAGGGTTAATTCCCGAACTAAAGAAATTACCAGTTGACACATTAATAAAGGCGACTACACCATTTGTTCCAGAATTACCAGATCTGCCAATTGATACTGCTAAGAGGTTACTATCTGGTGAGAACTCGACATCATTTACTCTTTCACTGCCCCCTACACTGACGCTTATTGCATTGTGTAAACTTGTCATTGTACTAGCATCAAAAATATGGACAGTATCGTCATTAACTCCAGCAGCAACATAGTTGTTATCCGGTGAAAATGCAACAGAATTAACATTTGAACCTAGATTCGCAGAACGTAGGTTGACAAATGTTGTTGAGTTCCAAATACGGATAAAATCGTCATCCGACCCGGTTACTACCATACTTCCATCACCAGAATATTCGACATCATTGTAATCTTCATTAGAGCTGATTATTTGCTCAGCCTGGAAGTCAGGATTTGGTGTAGTCCAAGGGTCATTGAAATCCGAAATGCCATCACCATCACTATCTGGGCAACCGGTTTTGTCAATAGAAGAAGTCCCTGCAGACCAAATACAATCGTCTGTAGAATCTCCAATACCATCCCCGTCAGAATCCGCTGATACCGTCAACGGTAACAATGATAATAATAGCAAGGCGATGATTGCAAAAACTCCGCCTCGATATTCCATGTTCTTCGGATTGATGATACAATAAAGGAATTATGGTTAAATTGCTCTTACAACAATCAGCAATCAGCCACAATCGCTTAGTTATAGGAAAATCTCGCAACATTGTGAGCGCAGGAATTTCCAAGGTCAATGTACCTGTACAAGACCGCGTAATGCTACATTTATTTGAAAACGATGACCAAGCAGACAGATATCTAGTTGGCCCAGAGTTAACTAGGCCCGGAATTGCCGAGTCATGTGCCTTACATCCACCAAATGTAAGCAGAACAATGAGAGATTTGCTCAAGAAGAACTTGGTTTCTGAACATACTCGCAATATCAAAGGCGATGAACGTCGTCAAAAGACCTGGCAATTAACTGATGAGGGTCGAGAAAAAATCCAAACAATCAAGCAAAAATTATCTGGCATCCAAGTAATTATCAGAGACAATAATGGCGACTTGTTAGAACTTGAAGCATCAAGTGTACCAAATAGACTTGATGCAAATATTTCATTGCTACAAGTATTAATGCATGCCCAACATGAAGGTGTTCTAACTTATGGCGATATTAGATTTGGAGCGATTACCAAGAGCAAGGAAACTGAACCAAGCAACCCCCCTGGTCGTTTGAAAGCATTAACCGGTGTGCATGCTACTTACAATAATCAGCCACCTAAAACGCGTGTAGTTCATGGAAGAGATGATCAGTTTGTGGAACTTAATGAATGGTTTGCAGAGCGTAAACCATGTATGGTAATTCATGGTATCGCAGGTATCGGTAAATCTACCTTAATTGCTAATTGGTTGAATCAACTAATGACAGAATCGCCAAACTTGTCAGTATGTTGGTACCCTTGTCAGCCATGGGATACATCATTAGGAATTGCAACAAGCTTACTACATAGGTTCGGCATTGATGAATCTCATGACCCATACAATCTAATCGAAACCTTGCCACTTAATCCAGGAGGGCAAGTCGATGTTGATATGTTACGTCGAAGGCTGCTTGCATATCTAACCGATGCTGGAACGATACGTGAACGATTCAAGGATGAGCCTGGAGGACCTCCGCCTTATTGGTTGATAGTATTAGACGATGTACATCATGTGGAAGAAAATTCCGCAAAACTACTTGGAGCAATGTTGCAAATATCACAGAATTCGCCGCTAAGAATAATTATGATTTCTCGAAATCGCCCTTCAGTATATGACCGCAGAGATGTACATACAAGGGATTTAGTTTCAGAATTGGCACTCAAAGGATTATCCAAAAATGAGATAGAGAATTGGCTAAATGAATTGGAAATTTCAGAAGATGTGGAAGCAGTTTATCAAAAAACAGGCGGGCATCCTTTAGCACTAGAATTGTTTGAATTATATGGCCAATCAGTACACGTAGACTGGTTACAATTTATTGATGACGAAATATTGTTTAAGCTGCCAGAAAATGAAAAGCGATTGTTAACTACTTTAGCAAATTACGAGAAACCTTTGTTATGGGAGGAATTGGCAAACAAAGCCGATTGGAAAGGGCCTCCTCCAAAGGGCTTAATCTCTTATGGAATCTTAATTGAGTTGGCGGATGGAATGTGGCTTCACGAAGCTCTACGAGAGAGATTATTGAGAGACATCAAGTGAATTTAGAAATCATCAGCAGTCATGTGCTGATCAATCCAATTCAACAATGCAGGCTTAGGCATAGCGCCGCTTTGCTTGCCAACAAGATTGCCATTATGATACAGGAACAAAGCGGGAATGCCTCTAACACCCAACTTTCCAGCATTCGCTGGATTTGAATCAGTATCAACCTTGGCGATTAGAATTTCTCTTTCATTAGCAACTTGTTCAAGAACAGGTGCCAGTGCTTTGCATGGCCCGCACCACGGGGCCCAAAAATCTACCAAAACCCATTCGCTTTCCTTAATTGAATTTTCATACTCAGAATCAGTAACTGCCTTTACTTCACCCATGTTCTCACTAACTCACCCTATTACAGGAGTATTATGAGACTTTGTGCGACAAAAAATACAATTTTGAACACAATGCTCATGAGAATCCTTCGGTTGGATTGGATTGTTCTGACATGATAATTGCTCCAAGTATCCTTACCGCAGACCTTTCAAATTTGGCTGAGTCCTGCAAAGCAGCAATTGATGCAGGCCTTGATAGACTTCACTTAGATGTGATGGATGGCAATTTCGTTCCAAACATGACTTTTGGCCCTCCAGTTATCAAATCATTACGCGATTCACTTTCAGAAGATGTGATTTTTGATGCTCATCTAATGATAACAAATGCCGAAGAATGTTTCATGGATTATATTGAAGCAGGTTGCAACCATATTTCAGTTCATGTTGAAGCAGTAACCCACCTTCACCGATTAGTAACCGCAATAAGAGATGCAGGCGCTACTGCTGGAGTAGTACTAAACCCAGCAACATCATTAGAAGCAATTGTTGAGATATTACCTGAGATAGACTTGGTTCTTGTTATGAGTGTAAACCCAGGATTTGGTGGGCAATCTTTCATTTCATCCGTTGAAGGTAAGATAAGACGCCTGAAAGCAATGATCGATGAACAGGTAAATGCTGGCGGCCGTCCTGTTCAAATTCAAATCGATGGTGGAATAAAAGCCCACAACATTGCAATGGTTGGTGAGTGGGGCGTTGAAAACTGTGTTGTAGGCTCTGGACTATTCAACGACCGAGGCTCTGTTAAAGAAAATGTACAAATTTTACAAGCAGCACTTGAACAATGATTCAGTGAAGGTGGCAATGTGCGCATTCTCGTTTTATCACTAATGTATCCCTTACCGACCAATGTTGCAAGAGGCACTTTTGTTAGCGATAATGTCGAATTACTAACTTCAATCGGTCACGATGTTAAGGTGATAAATCCATTGCCAAGGATGTTAAAGTATCAAGAAGCAAGGCGTTCAACACTTACAGGTGTTGCAAAGGCTCCCAAAAAATTCAAGCATGGAGAGAGAGAAGTATTCGCACCAAGATTCTGGGGGCTACCCGGGCACCCATATCCATCAATTACGATTCGCAGTATGAAAAGAATCGCTAAAAAAGTGACAGCATGGTTAGATGGCTGGCAGCCAGAAATAATTGTCTGTCACACTATTTGGCCTGTTGCAGAATTAGCTAATACGTTAGCCAAACAGTGGCAGATTCCTTGGTTATCAGTAGTTCATGGTCACGACTTTGATGTCGGCTTACAAGATTCCAACATAGGAAATCAAATTTCTAGATTAGCCAAGCAAGCCAATCATGTAGTTACGGTTTCACAGCGCCTTGCTGATATTGCAGAAAATCAAGAGATTACTAATCACAGCGTTATTAGATGTCATACTGCGGTTGATGATGAATGGCTAACTAAGCCGAAGAACTGGCGCGGCAGATGGCGTAAAGAAAAGTTGGATATTCTATTTCCTGCAGATCCACGAAGACCAGAAAAGAACCACTATTTAGCATTGCAAACTGGTGAAGAATTAGAAAGCAGAGGCTGGATTGTTGGCATCACTACATTAAGACAACAGCCACGAACCATAGTTTGGGATCGAATGTTAGTGGCAAATGTGACATTAATCACTTCTATTCGTGAATCAGGCCCACTTGTCGCAAGAGAATCATTGGCATGTGGAACTCCAGTAGTTTCAGTTGATGTTGGAGACGTTAAGGAATATCTAACTGATTGCTGTTTAGTACAAGATTATGATTCAGTAAAATTAGCAGATGCGATTGAATTAGCACTGCAACAAGATTGGCATGGCGATTTTGAATTACCTGAAGCATATTCTTTTGATTATGTCAAAGATCAGTGGACCTCATTGCTTTCCAACCACGTGGAGTGAACATGAATAGTACTAATCCACTAAGGGCTAATAGAGAGTTTGTAACAAATCCAAAACAGGTTATTGATGCTAAAGCAATACTTGTGATGAACTCAGTTTTTCGCTGCCTAATGACCACCCATAGTTTGGCTAAGTGAATTGAGGTTAAGAGTAAGAAAGCAGATGAAAGGCTTGAAGCAATTGCTGCTCCATATAATCCCCTTGATGGGGAATTAGCCATTCACCCGATTAATAAAAATCCGACAATTGTAGCAAAAATAACTACTAAACCAATGAATATAGTAAATTTCCAAGGGTTATCTCCCGCCTGTAAAGCAGTATAACTTGGTGTTGCAAGTAGTGTTAAGCACCATCCGATTAACAAAATCATGAACAAATCTACTGCAGAAGCACCGAGGCTACCATCCGTATATTGCTCTGGGAATGCGATTGGTAGTAAGAAGTGAATTAACAATCCACCGCCAAACAAACCAACTGGTAATAGTCCGAAACAGAGGTCTAATGATTTTTCAACAGATGTGAAAAATTTAGCTTCATCACTACGGCGCTGTCCAAGTATTGGCAGTAATGCTGCTCGCATAGCTTGTGGAACAACTAATCCCGCTAACCAGGCAATTTGAGCAACATGAAATAATGCCGCTTCATCAACACCAATTGTACCAGCGACTATGAATTTCTCAATTCTGATGACGTAAGGTAAAATTCCCAAAGTTATAGCAAATGGTAAGGATTGTAGAATTAATGACTTATTATCTATCCAACATTCTCCTAGTTCTTCCCAACTCGACTTATTTGATGATGTCTTCAATGCTTTACGAGCAAACATAAGGGCAGAAAATAATCCTATTAATGCGCCAAGTAAAAATGCCAATGCATAACTTTCAACTGAATTACTACCGATATAATACAATATCAAATAACCAGACATTGTGAACAAGCGCTCAATTACTTTAGTCCAAGCCTCCATCCATGCATATCCAGCAGCTCGCAGCCCCGAACGCGGTGCATAAGAGAATATGTGAGCCAGTGCAACAAGCATGCAAGTGATAATCACTGGTAGAAATGAAGTCCAGTCATCAACAAAGATTGCTACTCCGACAAATGCCAAGAGAACAAATGGCAACATACAGATTGCTTGAATCCGATAGATGCGCCAAATAGCCTCCCAAATCTTACTTACAGAATTAGCCCCATCACGAGTAAGAATTGTCGGTAATCCTAGATCGATAATCAAGAAAGTTGTCGCAAATACATCAAGAGCAATGATGAATATTCCATAATCCTCGGTAATCAATGCACGCGTTAGTACGACTTGTCCAATCAGGGCAAGAAAAACTGCAATAATGTCCGCACCAATCAACCAAGTTGAATCTCTTCCCATATTCAAGTCGCGACCAGTTTCACTCGCAACTACCTCGGACATATTACTGCCTCAACCCGTTTCATTTCAAGCATACTCTATACCACATGTTCAAATGATGGTTTTGTAAGGCATTGTTGAGGTGCGACGATGGTAGACGCTAGTTGGGTTGAATCTGAAGTGCTCAAAGCAGTACCAAATGCTGTAGTTGAAGTTATTGATTTACATGGTTCAGGCGACCATTTTCACGTTCGCGTCATCTCAGAAGAATTCGAAGGAGTAAGACCTCTACAACGTCAAAAGAGAGTTCTTGCGGTAATGAAGCAACACATACCGAACCCTGTTCATGCATTGGACTTGAAATGCATGACTCCAAAACAAGCAGAAACTGCAGGTGATACTGCATTTGACCCGCACGGTGGTGGGCAAGGAATTCACATTAAACGAATCATGAAAAATAAGGAGTGAAAAATATGGAATGGACAGAAGAAGAATTGCAAGCAATAGTAGATGAACATGCATTGGTATTGTTCATGAAAGGAACACCAAATCAAGCACAGTGTGGATTTTCCAATCGTGCTGCACAAGTTCTACAGCAACTTGGCGAGCCATTTGCTGCAGTTAACATTTTGACTGACCCAAGAGCAATTCCATCAGTTTGTGCTTGGTCGGATTTCCCAACAATGCCACAAGTTTTTGTTCACGGTGAATTGATTGGCGGCTCTGACATTGCTCTTGAAATGCTACAAGATGGCAGCCTCAGAGAAATGTTTGATGCTGGGCGTCAGTAACATTATCAAAACCTGAAGTAGATGAAATCTATTGTTTCAGACGGCCTTAGATAAAATGCTAATGTTAACGCTGTACCACAAACAACTCCCCATATTACTGGGTGTCTGCGAGATAGCCATAATTTCCCTCCACCCATTTTGCCACTTATTCCATGAAGCAGAATAAAACAAATTACGATAACTCCAGTGAGTAATTTTATTTCTGGTAAATTTTGATACATCTCTTCTATGTCAAAGTGGCCGCCAATACCAAAGAATGTCTTCATTGACGGTATTAGAATAGAAGTATTTTCTACTCTGAAAATCATCCA
>JAKUNX010000056.1:5189-10496 GCA_022451835.1 Candidatus Poseidoniaceae archaeon | reverse complement strand
CCGTAACCCCAAATGTGGGCTTGAACTTCCACGAACTCAGGGAATGCGACTCGAGCTCAAGCAAGTTTGATCCACACTACTGCTGATGGCAGTCCGAATATGAACAAAGCAAGACCTGTGATTGCTACTGAGCGCTCACGGTTGTAACCATGGTCAACGAAGTTTCTTACACATAATTCAACGGTTGAAATCATCGATGTAAGGGCAGCAAATGATAACGCAAGGAAGAATCCTGCCATCATAACAAATGGCCCAATTGAGCCACCTGGTGCTTGAGCGAAAACTTCTGGAAGTGCAAGGAAGGTAATTGCTGATGAACCGCCAGTTACGGTAGCCAGTGGGTCGCTGCTAACTGCGAAAATCGAGGATAGTACTGCAAGTCCAGCAATGATGGAAATGCTGTTGTTAGCAAGTCCCATAGTGAATGCATTGAGAACTGTATCCTCATCTTTTCTCATGTATACCGCATAAGTGATTGCCATACCCATTCCTGCAGAACAAGACCAGGCTGATTGCGATAATGCATTAATCCATATTTCTGGCTCAAACAGTAAACTAGTATCAACAGAGAACATGAAAATAGCCCCGTCTAAAGTTCCGTCTTCAAAGTCCATCCATAATGAAAGGAATAGAGACATGAATAGTAGAACGAATAGTGAAATCATCAAGACAACATTGACCTTTTCGATTGCTTTAGCACCTTTCCATATCGCAGCAAGGGTTAGTACGATAACGATGAATTGGAAGAAAATAACTTGGCCAGGTGATTGTAAGAAAGCATTCCAAACCTCAGTGGTATCGACACCGTCTCCAGTTAATCCACCGGTAATTCCAAGTTGAAAATATTTGATTGTCCAACCGGCAACAATTGCATAATAGAAGCCAATCGCGGTTGAAATCCATGCGGTCCAAAGGCCCATCCAAGCGAACTTTTTACCAGCAAAAATTCTGAAGGTTCCAATCGTTCCAGTTCTACTACGCTTACCCATTGCGAATTCTGCGATAACCAAGGGTATCGACCAAGCAAATAGGAAAATTAGCCATGGAATGAGAAAAGTTCCGCCACCATTAGCGCCAACCATTCTTGGGAATCGCCAAATGTTTCCAGTTCCAATAGCTGCTCCAATTGATGCAAAAATAAGACCTAAACGGCCGTTAAACTGATCCGACTGGGCCATAATAACACCTCGGCTTAACCGCCGTCCTCCAAGATGGCTTCAGTAAATTCCTTGTCATTTTCATCGACCAACATCATGCGCAAACAAACAGCTAGTCCGCCCCAAACAAATCCAGCAACGATGAAGAACATGAATAGGGCGCCAAACAAACCACCGTAATCTGCACGATAGTCTAGTTCTAAGACATAATAATCTCCGCTTGTTGGAAATAGATACAAATTACCTCCGCTTAATGTACCTAGCATCGCCTTGTAGTGTACTTCTCCAGCAATATTGTCAGGGATAGGTAGGCTTGAAGTTAATACTGTACCATTGTCTCCGTTGCCCAGAGTACATGAGTCACTAGAATCTACTTCAAACGGAGACTTTGACCAAGCAGTAGTCGACCACTCTCTAGGGCCGTAGTCACTTTGAGCGCGACTGGGTTTTACAATCCTGTACATGACATGAGAAACGTCTTCATCGAGTGAATAATCAAAACCAGTGGCTACACATATGTCAACCGGTATATCGCCTTTGCTGAGTGGAAGTAGTTCTTCAGGTTTATCAAGTTGATTCGCGGATAAATTTGCTAACCCGTCATCAGCACGCTCTCTAGGGTTATCTGCAATTTCAGCAATGTAGAAACCTAATCCCAAATTTCTCACAGCAATGTGATCGATGTCATCGGGATGCTGATGGAAAGCGGTACCAATTTCACTTGTGTAACAATATGAACCATGAACACCATAATGCCAATCACAGAAATCTCCTGAAGTTGGATACAAAGAAGAAGATTGAAGGTTTGCATAAAGTGTCATGTCAGCCATCTTCTGACCATGGTATTGCAACTGATAATGATCTGGACTCTGGCAGTCTGAACAGTGTCCCCACGGCCACAAAATTAGTTCTGAATATGAATGGTGGGTTATAGTTGACTTGAACTCACTCGCACCGTCGCCATCGTCATCGTTCATTTCAGTCATGTCTTGAATGAATTTGGTTTCCGGCTCTGAATTGCCGCCCAGCCAATCTTCATCGGTCAAACCGTCACCGTCGTCGTCTTTGCCGTCGACGTGGTCTTCGTTCAGCCGGTTGTCACCGTCTTGGTCCACCGTATCCACCGGCCCGTTGTAGACATCGTTATTTTGACCCGCATAACACGCGCCTGGGACTAAAGGTCCTGTGGCACCAAGAGGAGCGCCCCATTCAAACTGATAGTTGCGATTAAGGTCGACACCATCGCATCCTTCATCAACAGATTCGTCAAGGTCTGGAATTGGTGTGACACCTGTGACAGTGTTGTCGCGGAGGTTCTTTCTCCAACCAGCCGCCGAGCATTCCCAAGCTTCTTCTCCAGGGCATTGGCCTGGCATGTACACTTCACGATCGTAGATGTTGCCATCCGTGTTCAGCATTGGAATAAGATAAATCTCCCTCATGTTAACTAAATCAGTAATGAACTGTTCAGAGTAATCTTCGTCAACACCGTGGTCACCGGGTCCGCAATTGACTCCGTCACCGTTTGAATCTTGATATTGTACGGCCATACCGGTACAGTCACCGTCATCATCCAATACTCCATCGCCATCAGTATCGCCCCAGCCATCTTCATCGACTCGGCCATCGCCGTCATTGTCGTAAGCTATGTTTCCGTATGAAAAAGCGATGACTTCTAACTGAAGCATTGGTACCTGTACTGACATCCACTCTCTTGCGTGATGGTTACCCACAATCATTACGTCATGACGGTCTGGATAGTTTCCATTGTCTCCCACGAATGGATTGTAATCACCGTCTTGGACGTCTTTAGTGATCTTCATCCAAGGTGAAGGATTACCATAATACCAACCTTCGTAAGCATTAGCAGTTACCTCTTCGCCTCTTGCATTAGTTCCACCATTCATACCCTCATGATACTCGAATATGTCTGGATTTTCCTGTGCAAGTCGCATCATACGAGTCTTCATTGTCTCATAAGTATGGTATTGCTTGAATTGTAAAATATCGTCACCGGCTGGCGCCCAAGGGAAGATATCGTTGATGTAATCATCTGACCACACGTCTTCAGGAGCGGTGCCAGTAGTCGGTTCGTCTTGCGCAATCGTGGATGCAACCATAGGCGTCATCAATGAAAGAAGCAGTGGCAGACATATCAAGAAGCCAAATGACGGTCTAGTCTTAAGAGCAATAATGGGAGTTTTGCGATTCGCGGACATCCTATCATGTCAGCGAAGTGCTTTGAGTTCTTGAAGCCGTCGCGTGATGGGATGTTTGCTAATCGAGCAAATCGAGGATGTTTTCGGGTGGTCTTCCAATGACTGCTCGGCCATCTTTGATCAATATTGGACGCTCTAATGCCTTCGGATTGTCTTGCAATAATTTACGGACAACATCATGATTATTCAAATCAAAACTCAACGATTTATCTAGTTCTTGTTTCCTAATCAAACCTTCAAGTCCAAGTAACAGTTCAATATCCTCTGCAGCAATACCATGTTCAAGATAACGATAGTCTTCAAATTCTAGATTTCGCTCGACGAGTATTGCTAAGGCTTGTCTTGATTTTGAGCATCTTGGATTGTGATATAGTCGCATGGTAATTCTTCTTTGACGGTAGTTAATGAACCAAACTGTGAGTCATGATTTTCTTAGAATATCTCTAAATCACAGACTGATTGCAGTAAGCATGGTCGAAGACGATATTGCTAACCAAGCAGCGGAATCTGTCGGAATAAATGAAATGACAATTCTAGCAATTTTAGGCATCATTATTGCTGGAGTAATCGTTAGATTTCTAACCATGGCTTTCGCACCCTCTCTACTCACCAAAATAATACGTTCAGAAAACCTTCAAACTAAGACTGTCAAACAGTCAGATAAAGCCCTTGGCAGTGCTATTGGCGCAGGAGTTTCATACATTCTATCACTGCAATTAGTCAATTCTATCGAAGAGGGTTCTTCTACCTATGAAATGCCAGAAATAATGCTTACTATCCTACCAAATATATTTCAATTTATTATCGCATTGGCGGTGGTAATTTGGGCATTTAGATTAGTCAATGTAGTACAGGATGTTGTTGCTATTATTGATAGCGATGGCGTCAGTGACGGTACTGACAAAACCTTAGTCAGTGCTTTAGAAAGCGTGTTAAGATTCTTCATTGTTTTCATCGGTGCGATATTTATTGCTGATGCTGTTGGCCTAAACTTAACATCACTGATTGCTGGTTTGGGTATTTCTGGTCTTGCTTTGGCCTTAGCAGCTAAAGATACGATTTCTAATTTCTTTGGTGCACTAACCGTATTACTTGACAGACCATTCAAGGTTGGTGATTGGGTAGTTGTCGGAACATCAGAGGGCGAAGTAATTGAAATTAATCTTAGAACCACACTAATTAGAACCGGAATCGATACTGTAATCACTATTCCTAATGCTAACTTAGTAAGCACTCCTGTGGAAAACTTTGGCAAGCGAAGATGGCGAAGATGGCAAACTATGCTTCATTTTGACATCAATTCTAATCCAGATAAAGTTGAGGCTTTTCGCGATGATGTGTTGAAATCAATCCAAGAAAATGCTGCAACGATGAATGAAGACTCATCTTGGTGTCGAGTCAACGATATTTCAGCAACTTCAATTGACGTGTCATTAAACCTGTATTGGGATGTTCAAGGCGGAGCAGATGAGCGCCAAGAGAAAGAAAAATTCTTACTCGAAATAATGCAACTTGCAAGAGATCACGATTTGAGTTTCTATGATAACAGAATTAGAAAACAGAGCAGTTAGTATGGTTGTGGGTCTTTAGCCCAATATATCATATTACAAGCCAATGCGCCAACCAAACAAAGCGCTCCTGAAATTCCTGCTATAGTAGGTGAAACCGTCTCCATGCGCCATGCGAAAAATGCGATTACTGCACCGATAATACCGCCCCACAATCCTGATTTCCATAGTCGCAAAACCCCTAAATGGGCTTGGATTCTTGAGACATCATTAAGCCAATTTTGCGCTTTTTTTCCGAGTGCTTCGTCTCCGTAAATTCTCGCTTCACCAAGCGCTAACAATACTGCGTGATAGCGCCAAATCCAAGGACCACCCCTCAATGTTGAAGTGGCCTTTTTGTGAGCATAGGTTCTCGGCGCTTTA
>JAKUNX010000056.1:0-5179 GCA_022451835.1 Candidatus Poseidoniaceae archaeon | reverse complement strand
TCATTGCCTAATGCAAATGGCGTAATTCTTGCGATTTGATTATCATTTAATCTAACTAAGTAGCCTTTTTATGGGCATAAGTTCTCGGTGCTTTACTTAACCAAGCCTCAAGCAATGATTTCCTAGCAACTTCATTCATGCCACTGGCGAAAGAAATTTGTTGCTCGATAAGCATTAAATTTGCTAAGCCTGGAAGTCTATCTGCTTGGCACAATAAATGTTCAACTGGCGGCCTCATATCAGCAACAAAAGCAAATTCATCATCTTGTTTTGCTAATATTGCTAAATCTAAATTCAAACGTGGTAAACCAACGGTATATTCTGAATGAGGTGCACGCCAAAGCGTAGTAACCTTCAACTCAGATTCAATATCTTTGAGCCGGTCATTCCAACGGCGCTCTGTATTTGGTGTAGCAAATTCATTGAGTGCGCTATGGATACTACCAAGATTACTCGCTAACTTATCACCGTCAAAATCTGACTTGCCAATGACTAATTCTGGACAATCATAAACTGCTACTCGGTCGTTATTTTCAACAAAATAAACCATGCTTGGCAACTTTACTGCTAAGCCTTCAAGTGCTTCGCTCCAAGGCCGGTATTGCACAAATCTTGACAAATCGTTGCCTAATGCAAATGGCGTAATTCTTGCGATTTGATTATCATTTAATCTAACTAAGTAGCCTTTACGATCTTGGCTTAGTATCTCTACCGTTGAAACTTTTGGCCACTGCCCCCATACTGCTCCATCTTGTGGCTGTTCTTGCCACCATTCTGTAGACAAACACTGGGTGTAATCCCATGTTTCTAAAGTGCCAAATACCGTCTGAATGCGACCGGAATCAAAACTCTCTGAGTCTTCTGTGATGATCCCAACTGGCCACCATGGAGACTCGTCCATGACAACGGGACAAGTCCGCCACACAAAAGACCGATGCTTGTCAACGACTTATTTTGGGGTTACCATAAAATGGTAGTCCGACATCGATTAAATGTGGCACAGCGAATCATCATACCGAATGTCGTCCAATCTAGTGACGGAAAACGGTCTAAGTGGGGCTTGTTCACTACATTGCTAATTACTTCATTGCTTTTTATGGTCGTTGGTACAAGCATCGAACCTGACCGAGATTTACTGGATGAGTGTGGACAGTCATGGGCTGATGTTAACTACAACGATAGCGAGGAGTGTCAGGAAGCTAGAGACCAAGAAGCAAGTAGCGGATTTGTCTTCGGGTTTGGCGGATTATTCTGCTGCGGTGCTATGATTGTTGGAATAGTCGCGTTGTCTTCTGGAAGTTCTTCTACCAAGACTGTAATTGTCAATCAGGGGTTTGTACCGCAGACAACAATAGTTCAACCAACTCAACAAGTTGTTCGTACTGGAACTGTAATGAAACCTGGAATGACTGGACAAATGCCACTCGATACCAACCGCACTAGACAAGCAAAACAGCAGGCGAACTTTACGCAAACTAGCACCCCTGCTAAGCAGCAAGAAAATTCGTCAAGTACTCCTCCTTCGATGGATGAAATAGACAAGTTGGCTGCTGAAGCGAAGAATTTAGAACTCGCTAGAGACTTTACAAAAGCAGCTGAAATTTATCAAAAGGCAGGATTGTTTGCTGAGGCAGGTAGAATTAGACAAACTCATCTTGAGAATGATAAACCTGTAGTCCAAATTGGCCAAATCGGTGATTCGGTTGTCAAAGATTCGGTTATTATGGGTGAACAAAAATCCAACCTATGTCCAGAATGTGGGATTGTGACGCAACCTGAATGGAAATTCTGTCCTTCGTGCAACATTAGCCTTTGAGGGATTTAATGGATTTTGCATATTATTCAATCGCTCTTATCGTGGCTTTTGCTATGGTTAGATATGTTACCGAGAATACCAAACTGCATCTCAAATTCAAAGGTCTATGGATTCATCATTGGATTTTGGCCGGTCTTGCCATGGGTGTAGCACTATACCTCAATCTTTCACAACCATATGTATGGGGCGCACTAACTGGAGTTGCCCTAGAAGGACTTCCAAGAAAGAATTGGTCGATTAGAAATAAACAATGATGTAGGGATAACTGCTTTAGCGTTAGCCGTTTTGCTCATCTTATGGAAGACGTCGATTGGCTCAAATCGATGTTGTCTCTTGAACGAGAAGTAAGACCGCCAAGTAGTACCAAAAGAGAGCAAAAATACCTTGATGGAAATTGTGTAAAATTATACCATGATGGTAAAATTGTAGCCTATGCTGAAATCCGTAAAGTTGGCAGCCACATGGAGATTTCAACTGTTCTGGTCGACCCTGAATATCGTAATCAAGGATACGGCAAGAAACTTATGCAACAAGCGGTTGAAAAGATTGAACATAACAAAATAATGTGTTGTACAAAGAATCCTGCTATGGCCAAATTATTGCATGAACTTGATTTTAAAATAACTAAATGGCCTGGTTTTTGGACTAACTTTGTGCTTACAATATACACATTTAGAAGATTGATTTCGATGATAATTCGCTTGGATTTCAAGAGAATATGGCTACAAGGTAAAAATATTCTCAACTATGACCAGTTTGAGATAATTCGAGATTAATCATCCCAACTAACCAAATACGAGTCTGTATTGGTAATAACATGCATCGCCGAGTTATTGTTCCATCGAGGATCAATATAATTGGCGAACATACCGATTATGCTGGTGGCCTTGCATTACCATTTGCCATCGATGTAAAACTTGAATTAATTATCAAACCACTTGAGACAGGATTTTCTGGCGATGAAATTGTGATTGCATTATGGCAAGCAGCTGGCGGCTATCCAGCGGAATTAATTGTCAATAGTGAGATTCCAATTGGCAAAGGTATGTCTTCATCAGCGGCTCTATGCGTGGCGATTACAGTTGGTGCAAATCCCAATTTGGAACAATTAACTATTTGCAAAATGGCTCAACAATTAGAACATCAAATACTCGGTACCCCTTGTGGATTATTAGACCAAATGGCGATGGTATTTGCTAAAGAAAATCATGCAACATTGATTAATTTTGATGATTATTCAATTGATTATTTCGCTTTACCAAGGTCTTGGAAATTCAAATTGGTTGATTCTGGTATTCATCGTAACCTTGCCGATGTTGACTATAAATCGAACTCCGAATATCAACAAGAGCATGTCAGTAATGAAAATGATCGAGTATTGCGCGCTATTAATTCAAATGCGGAAACATTAGGAAGATTACTTAATGAATCTCATGAGTCTTTACAAAAGTTGGGTGTCAGCATAGTTGAGATGGACACACTGGTCAAAACATTACAAGAAACTGAAGGCGTGCTTGGCGCTCGGATGATGGGTGGAGGATATGGGGGTATGATCCTTGTATTGGTTGTCAATGATGATGTGCTCCCAGACGCAACGACTGTATCAAGTTCAAGCGCGTTGAGATTTGAGGAATTCGGTTAGTTTTGATAGTCGTTCAGGCGTCCCCATATCCCAAAATTTGGTATTATCGATATGAGCGCCGATTCTACCTGAAAGGTACGGGTAAACTGTTTCCTCCCAACTCCATTTACCATCTCGGCCAAATAATAGTACAATTTGTTTTTTTACGATACTCGTGCCGGCTTCATAACCGTTAAATTTTGACAAGATGTTATGTTTATCATATTGCAGAACTTTACCATCTTGGTGTAACAAATTCATTGTTTCGTGTGATTCTGTAACTGTCATTGTTAACAAATTAGTACCGTTTTTATGATTGCTAACCAAGGCATGATAGTTAATCGGATGAAAGTCATCACCCCATAATAAAATAAATTCAGACTCCAAGAAATCTACAGCATTCCATAATGCACCACCAGTTCCTAATGGTTGTGATTCTTGAACAAATGTCAACGATACTGAATCATGCGAATAGTCTTCAAACTGCTTGCCAAGATGTCCTGTCAAAATTAATGCCCTATCGCACCCTTGGATGCTAATCCAATCCAATATGTGACTTATGATTGGCTTATCATCTACTTTTACTAGTGACTTAGGTATGGATTCAGTAATTTGACCAAGTCTTGTTCCAAGACCACCTGCGAGAATAACGACCTGAGGCATTCCGCTAGACAGAGGTCTCGCGTCGTACATAGAAAGTCAACTAAAACTAGATTTATTTACTAATCGGATGGAAAAAGGTGTTTTGGAACTCTTAGAAAATTAGTAAATCAGCACTTTGTAAGTAAAATCAAGACATAACCTCAAACGGTTGAAGGATTTGATTAAGGTATGTCCGAACATGTTGGTAGGCCTTCAAACATCAACATCATCAATTCTGCCTTTCTTATTGGCATGCCAATAATTGCCATAGTATCCCTTGTTTATTATTCAATAAATTATGGCATAGGTTGGTTTGAGCCGATTATTTTTGTAATGTTTTATCTTGCTTCTGGACTTTCAATTACCGCAGGCTATCATCGACTATTCAGTCATCGAACTCACAAAGCTGCTTGGCCTCTAAAGTTATTTTATGCATTATTTGGCGCTGCAGCATTTCAAAATTCTGTCATAAAGTGGTGCAGTGACCACCGAAGGCATCATCTAAAAACCGACACAGAAAATGACCCATATTCAGTTACTCGTGGTTTCTTTTGGGCTCATATCGGTTGGGTAATGATTGACGAAGGAGAAGAAGTTGTCGAGAAAGTAGACGACTTGCAAGCCGATAAAATTCTGGCTTGGCAAGACCGTCACATTTTCTTAATTGGTTTTCTAACTGGCATCCTATTGCCTGCACTTGTTGGTTTCGCTTGGATTGGTGGTGCTCATGGCTTCTTAGGCGGTTTAGTGTATGGTGGCTTTGTTAGAGTTGTTATTGTTCACCATGCAACATTTCTCATCAATTCTGCTGCTCACACTTGGGGAAATCAACCATATTCTACCGAGAATACCTCTAAAGATTCAGCAATTCTATCATTCCTTACTTTCGGAGAAGGATACCATAATTTCCACCACACATTCCAAGCTGATTACCGAAATGGTCACAAATGGTACCATTGGGATCCATCAAAATGGCTGATTAAAGCGGCGTCTTGGGTTGGTCTAACCCGAGAATTACATAAAATTCCTAGCAACGTAATTGAGTCTAGAAAAATGAAGAAGACATTTCATGAGAAGGTTGATGGTAGTGAAATTGACAC
>JAKUNX010000055.1 GCA_022451835.1 Candidatus Poseidoniaceae archaeon | reverse complement strand
AGTCTAAATATTGTGTCAATTACTCATAGTACCGAGTAAGAAATCACAAAAGTTCGGATATTATAGCTTTCCTTTGCAGTGAGCATTAGCATTTTTGCAATTTGCTGATGTTGCATTGCGCCATCAGTCCAGTACTCAATCTGCCCACTCTCGATGTGCATCTGAAAAAAACTATTTCTGTCTTGGTCTAGATTGATTATCCAAAATTCATTACTAGCAATGATTGCTCGAATCGCTTCATAAGACAATTCTGTTTGGTTTTCGAGTTGGAACTCCGCTGCTTTACCATCAACTTGAATTTTTAATGGATTAGGAAGTTGAATTTTATCAGATTGCTCTGTATCTGGCATTTCAACTGGTTCAACCTCGTTTTGTTGGACCGGTTTTTCCTCGTCTTCAGGAATCTTAGCATCCCAAAAATTAGTCGACATTGGGGGCTCGGTGCCGAATTGGGTTTTTTTTAGTTTGCCCGACGTTTGTGCACAGATTGGTTTATGGTTCAGTAGTTGGGTCCCAGCCAGAGACATAATTACATTCGAGCGCCTTGATTTCATCGTAATGCGAAGATATGTCTACTCCAAGTGATGCGATGTTCTCAATTATCCTTTGTGGATTACTTGACTTAGGTATAGTAATACAGCCCTCGTCATAACAGAATTTTATCGCTACCTGTGCTGGAGTGCAATCTAGTTCATTGGCAATTTTCTCAAGTTTTGGATCGTCTACCTTATGGCCTCTAGCTAGTGGAGAGTAGGCCATCACCTTAGCGCCCGCTGCTTCTGTCGCCTGCTTTAATTCAGGTCGCTGCAGCCAAGGATTGAACTCAACTTGGTTAACGCTTGGCATATATTTAGCATAACCTTTCATCGCTTCTAGATGAGCTGGCCCATAATTAGACACACCAATTGATTTTACCCAGCCCTGCTCTAGGCAATATTCCATCGCCTGCCACACAGGAGCTCGGTGATCAGGATTTTCTGGCGGAGCATGAACAAGATAAAGATCGATATAATCCATATCAAGGAGTTCCAAAGACTTCTTACAATGTTCAATTGTCTCTTCGTAACCAGTTGCATGGCCACGTCGCAGTTTAGTAGTAATGAATACTGAGTTTCTATCAACTCCAGATTCTCTAATTGCTTGACCAACCTCATGTTCGTTATTGTATGCTCTTGCAGTATCTATGTGAGTGTAACCCGCCTTTAGAGCGTTAAGAACTGATGACTTGCATTCACCATCATCGGACATCAAAAATACTCCAAGGCCAAATTGAGGTATATCATGTTCGAAGGCTGTTTCTCCATTTGGCATTGCATGGCTAATTCGCATAATTACGCGTAATTGGAGGAGGTTGATGAATCCCCCGATTATTCCTCTTCTGACCAAGTTTTACGCATGACCATCCCGGTCATCTTACCTGCTTCAACGGGTTCAATATCATGGTCAACTATCAGATGCTTGACCATTTCATGCTGAAAAATCATCTCTTTACAAACTGGACATTCGAGTTGACGCGCCTTGCGATAGCCAACGAACTCGAGTCTGCCTTCTTTGGTTGCTAGCCTTCTACCAGTTCGCAGTAAGACTGAGACAAACGCTACAACAAACAGTACAATAAAACAACCAAACCCCATGAAAACCCCTGATATTGCTGGGTTCTGATTTAATCTCAAATCTTGATACACTTTGCCTTCGGGTGAGTTTTGATGTTGGGCTAAATCAATAACGTGAGTGAAGTTTTCGCCGCGTAGTGATAATAAAATATCAATGCCGTCTTCTTCATCGCCCGCATCGATAACTACAGTAAAATCGCCATAAGCATCTGTCATCGCTTTAGTACCTCGGTATTGATAGCATTCATATGCTCCAACCTCACATTCAACATAGACGTAGTCTAAGGACACTGGTGTGTTGTCTGCATATGTTGCTTTGCCACTAATTCGGTAAGTTTCTGCACTAGCAATTGGGCACAGCAATAAAACAAGGAATCCCGCTAGAATTGCTCGCTTCATGACATTTGGTGGGGGTTTAGGCTTTTAGATGCTTGATTATATCCATAGAACTATTTTCACCAGAATTCAGATACTAGCCTTTTCTTCATAGACTGGGTGATGTTTCTGCACACCATGGGCGAGTTAATTACCGGGCAAGCAGCGACTTATGTTGAAGAAATGTACATGAATACACGAGAAAGATATGAAATCATCTGCATTACCAAAGATGTTCAAAAAATAGTTACTGAATCTGGAATTAAGGATGGTTTAGTATTAGTCAACCCAATGCACATTACTGCATCTTGCTATGTGAATGATCTTGAATATGGTCTTCATCATGACATCATGAAGTGGTTAGAAAAAGTTGCACCATTCTACGGAGTAAACGGTAGAGATGGTGAGGAATACCACCATCACAGAACTGGTGAAGATAATGGGGATGCGCATCTAAAACGCCAATTACTTGGTCAACAAGTTACCATGCCTGTGCGTGACGGACGCTTGCACTTGGGCACATGGGAACAAATCCACTATGCAGAATTTGATGGACAAAGACGCAAGCGAATTTTAATCAAAGTTATTGGAGTAATGTGATGGCAATAAATTGCTTTTTGTGGACAATAATTAATAACTCTCTTGTGGTTTAAAACTGCCACTTATTACTGAATCAGCCTAATGCAATTTATGGCACCCGCCAAACTAGCCGAATGGTTCTCTAATGCTGATATGAAAGATGTTGCCACAGTTGGTGGGAAAGGTGCGTCACTTGGTGAGATGTTCCAACAATTATCCAAGATTGGTGTCAAAGTACCAAACGGTTTTACTTTGACAACTGACGCATTTAAGCAATTCATTAATGCCGAAATACCTGACTCAACGTGGAATAACGTTGGTGCTCCTGAAGACGTCGAACAACTACGAAATGCAGCGATTAAGTGTTCTACACTTGCTGATGCGTTGGAGGTTTGCCTGCGAGACGCAGACCCAGAAGATCACTTGAATCTTAACAGTCGAGCCTCATTAGCTCGCTCATTAGTACGTGAAACCCCGGTGCCTGATGAGATTAAACAGGTGATTGCCCAAGAATACGGCCAGTTATGTGACTTGTATCATCCTGGAGTTGATGTGGCAGTTCGCTCATCTGCAACCACAGAGGATTCTGCTGATGCGTCATTTGCTGGGCAATATGAATCATATCTCAACGTTAGTGGCGACCAGGATATCATAGAGAAATGGCGCCGTTGTGTCGCGAGTATGTTCACCGAGCGAGCGATTGGTTACCACATAGAACACGGTATGCACCCACTTGATAGTGCAATTGCAGTTGTTGTGATGAAGATGGCAAGATCCGATAAAGCCTGCTCGGGAGTGATGTTTACTATCGATCCTGATTCTGGCCATAACGGAGTAATACATATCGGCTCCTCATATGGACTTGGGGAATTAGTAGTACAAGGAGTGGTTTCGCCTGACACGTTCACCGTGTGGAAAGAAGGCCTTAGACTAGGTAAGTTCCCAGTCGTTCATCGCACTTTAGGCAGTAAAGAGCAGATGATGATTTATCATGAAGAGGCGGCTAATGATGTCCAGTCAATTGCGGTACCATATGACCAACGACGAAGTTGGTCACTAACAAGAGAGGAATGTGTTGAATTAGCTGAAATGGCGTTGAAAATAGAGGATTATTTTGCCAAGCCGATGGATATTGAATGGGCTAAAGACGGTGTTAGTGGAGACTTATTTATCGTTCAAGCAAGACCTGAGACCATTCATTCTAAGCAAGTCAGTAGCAAAATGACGGTATACAAAATCGATGAAATATTAGCGGGCAAACTCAAAAAAGACGGGCGAGTATTGGCTACTGGGCAAGCAGTAGGTAAGCGAATTGGCACTGGAAAGGTCAGATTGTATCGAACCTATGGTGAGGTTTTAGACGGCAAGCGAGAGTTGCGCAACCTGTTAGAAAGTGGTATGTCAATAGAGGAAGTGTCTTCTGAACTATCGGTGTTTGAGCAAGGCGATGTACTTGTTACTGAGATGACAACTCCTGACTGGGAGCCGTTAATGAAGCAAGCATCACTGATAATTACTCGTAAAGGTGGGCGAACTTCCCATGCAGCAATTATTGCCCGAGAATTTGGCATACCGGCTATCGTTGGTTGCTCGGATGCCATGGACTTGCCACCTTTTAGCACCGTAACAGGTTGTTGTGCTGAGGGCGATACTGGATATGTTTATTCAGGTGAAGTGCCGTTTGAAATTGAAGAGATTTCTTTTGATGAAGAGCTTGATTTGACTACTAAAATAAAATTAAATGTCGGTTTTCCAACCAAATCTTTGACTGATTCAAGATTGCCGGTTGACGGAGTTGGATTAGCGAGAATTGAATTCATTTTATCTTCTGAGTTAGGCATTCATCCACTGGCTTTTGTTCACCATGATGAATTGAAACATTATGTTGAAACGGGTGAGTTGTCTGATGAGCTAAAGCCGTATCATGAATCATTTGTTGCCGCTGATATCAACGACATACGCACGCTAGTAGAATCGCTCGACAGTCGTGCTTGGGCGTATGCAGATAAACGTGGCTTATTCATCGACAAACTGCGCGAAGGTGTTGGATTGATCTGTGCAGCGTTTTATCCAAGACCGGTCCTAGTTAGATTATCTGATTTCAAATCTAATGAATACCGAGAATTGTTGGGTGGCGGAATCTTTGAACCGATTGAAGAAAACCCAATGATTGCTTGGCGAGGTGCGTCACGTTACCTAGATGAGAAATTTAAGCCGGCATTTGAAATGGAAATCGCCGCGATGAAGTCGGTCAAATATGACTTTGGATTAGATAACTTACAATTGATGGTCCCATTTTGTCGAACCCCTGAAGAAGGGGAAATGGTGAAGAATCTGCTTGATGAAAATGAAATCGGGCCTAAGTCTGGTACTGAATTATTTGTTATGGTTGAATTACCTTCCAATGCCATTGAAGCTGATAGGTTCATGGATATGATGGATTTAGCCGGTGGCTCAATTGGTTCTAATGACTTGGTGCAGACTGTTTATGCGGTCTCTCGTGATGATTTAGAAGGATACCAAAACCCAGTTGATGCTCGCTCACCGGCGGTTAAGTCAATGATTCGCGATATTGTCAGAAAATTCAATGCCCAAGGTTTGGAAATTGGTATTTGTGGACAAGCTCCATCCGATTTCCCAGATGAATTCCCGCCGTTTTTAATCGACTGTGGAATTACCAGCATCTCAGTTACTCCAGACACTGCAATTGCAGTTAGAGCAACGGTTGCTCAAGCAGAGGCTGCAGCAAGAAAGTAATCACTGTTAAGCCATTAATTTGACTTCACATTCATCGAGTCTTGTCTTAGCGACTATGTGATCTGGGTCAAGTTGTAGAACTGCTCGCCATGCTGATTCTGCTGCATCAAAATGCTCTGCTTCATGATACATTGCGGCAATGTGTAGTCTTGAATCAAGATGTTGTGGGTCGGCTTTTACTGCTGCTTCAAAGTCACTCATAGCGTTATCATTACGACCCCATTCAAGGTAAAGCAATCCTCTTTGATGCCATGCTGGAGCATATTCAGGTGCGATTCTAAGCGCTTCGTTAAGCGGGGTTTCTGCCCGTTCTGGGCGCTCCAGTGCAATGAAACAAGCGGCTAATTGGGTTAGGGCTTGGTGGTGATGTGGTGCTTTTTCAAGTACAATATCAAGGTCGTCTCTTGCTTGAGCCCATTCTCCTAACATCATTTCGGCCTCCGCCTTACGGAATCTTGCTAAGGTGAAATTAGGAGCTAAATCAAGTAGAATTTCTGCATCGTCAAGTGCTTTCCTGCCCTCATCCATAGCCATGTAAATACTGCATCTGTTGAGTCTTGCACGGATATGGGTATTGTCGGATTTCAATGTCTTGCCATAATATTCCAAAGCGCGTTCAAGATGTCCTGATCTTGCTTCTATATTGCCGCGTACATAGGTGATTACTGAACTATCACCATGAATATCTGCAACATCGATTAGGCTGGCAGCAGCAGTAATATCTCCTTGATCAAGTGCGAGTAATGCTGCTTCTGCAGCTGCTGAAGAGTCGTCTTCTGGCAACAACCTTCTTGCTCTTGTAAGTGCTTCTTCGGCAGCATCCAAATTACGCAATAATCGTTGAGTACGAGCAAGTCCAAGCCAAGCAACACCAAGTTCTCGATTAAGTTTCAATGCCCCTTCAAAGGCTGCGATTGCTACTGAAAGAAGGGTGGCATCAGTCTCACCTGTACCATCTCTGGTCTTGTCGGCATTAACAAGATGTAAGCGCCCCTCGACAACATGTAATAATGCGTGATCGATTCCAACTGGAGTCTTATCGAGTAAATTCTGAGCCTCATCTGGCCGACCATCAAGCAAATATCGTGTGGCTATTTTCGCTCGTAATTCTCCATTCATCATATCTTTATCAAGTGCTTTGGTTAGAGACTCTTCAGCTGCTGTAGCCTGGCCATCTGCCAATAATAAGTCAGCCTTTAACAATACTAACTCAACGCCACCAGCATCTAAAGCAACAGCATGAATTGCCGCTTTTAGTGCTTCTTTGAGACGGTTTTGTTTAGGGGCTAGAATTGTGGCACACAAAGCCCACCCATCACCGCTTTGACGATCTAATTCAAGGCACTTGTCAACTGCATCAAGTGCTTTACTAGTCTCGCCTTCTTGGTATAGTAGTGTTGCATAAGATAGCCAATCCTTGGCTTGACTCGGGTCTTCTGCCAAGGCTTGCTCTATCGCTTCTAATGCTTCGGAATGAGAGCCTGCACGAGCTCTTAGACCGGATAATAATGAGCGGTCAGCAGGTGTATCAAGGCCAAGTGCTTCTAGTCTCAAAACATCTCTTTCTGCTTCCATGTCACCCATCTTAGCAAGTAAATGAGCATGGGCTCGTAGTAATTCTGGGTTATCCGGGTTCACTGTCATCCTTGCTTCTAACCAATGTCTTCTAAGTGGCTCATCGCCACGTTCAATTGCAATAAATTCCAATGCTTCCAAAACATTAGCATTACCTGGTGAAGAGGCATAAGCAATACCAAAACTTGTTTCTGCCCAATCATATCGGCGTAGACTCATGGTTGCGTGTCCAAGTTTATGTGCAGATACCGGTTTTAGACCTAGGCTTTTAACATCCATTTGATGTAGATCAAAAATTTCAATTAAGCGCATTACCATGTTTGAACTTGTTTGAGTCAACAGGTTTGTTGCTCCAACTTCGCTCTCTACTGATATCGGAGAAACCAATGTTTCGAGTGCTGTAAGCGCATTACCAAATAATTCTATATTATCTATTGATTCATCTAATTGGCCAACTTGTTCTAGTTGGGTAATTGTGCTATATGCTTTCAGTGCGCCATCCAATTCTGGGTTGGTCGCCCTTAATGCATCCACCATACCATTTAGTGCTACTAATCGAGCATTTGTATCGGCAACTTGGTTATTCAAGTGTACAAAATGAGCACTTTGTGATTCTTGCAAAACAATGTTAAAATCGTTTAATTTTTGCATCTTTTCGTGGTTCTGTTTCAACCAGTATCCAACGCCCCCGCCAGCACCTAAGCAAGCAATCCCAAACAAGGCTGTAATTGGTTCCATGCGATTCGAGTTTAGTTTGACCCTTTATGCTCTCCGGCTGTAAGTAAGTGTAACAATGGCTTTTTTGACCCTTCGAAAAAAAGCCGAGTGGTAATTTTACATTGAAAATACCTCAATAATACAAGTTAGAAGACTCACATTGAAAGACTATCATCTATCACACGGGATTAGGTCAAGTCATGTCAGAGGATGTTATTGCCGAAACCGACACCGATTGGTTCGAAAATCATCTAAGAAATTGGACAGATGAAGGTTGGGAAACCCAAGAGATTGAGGATTACTTAGCCAAAAAATCAGCAACTGCTACTGAAGCCATAATGCACGTGGAATATTTGATTGGATCTTGTAAACAATTGTCCTCTAGAATGAGCCATAAATGGCTAGATCGACTTGATATCTCTGGTGGTTTATTTGATGAATGGATTGAGGCACTCAATAATCCCATGAATTATGATGCGATTCTTGAACGATACAATGAGTGGGCAAAGCAATATCGGCGTTGGGAATTAATCTTAGACAAATGCAGAAGAGACTGGGAAGCAATTATGCTTGGTGAAGAAAGATTGTTGATTCTTGCTCGATGCGATGCCCTTGATGAGTCCTCTAAACCGCGCATAAATCTATTGATTCCGATGATGGAAGACCCTAATTCCTTTGCCAAACTTGATGAGTTACTAAGTGAGATTGAAGAAAATGAGGCGCGTCAAAAACGTGCTGTTTACGCCTCTATTGAATCTCTGCGAAGCGATGGATATGATGTAGAATACATAGCGGAAATGAATCTTGTTGATGCTTTACAAGAAATTGGTCATCGTCAAAAAATGCATAACTTACATGAAATCATAAGATTGCAAATTATTGATGAGATCGCTGAATTTGATGATCAATTAGCAGAAAAATACGAGATTCAACGCAAAACTATGCTAAATAATGATGCTGAAAATTCTCTAACCGATTTGTCTAAACAAGTCTCTGTCATGGGAATTGACCTAAAAAAGCGGCTGTCAAAAATAAATCTACAAATCGCAGATTGGATTGATTCTGGCATGGTTTTCTCAACCACTAGAATAGCTGCTAAGGAGATGTTTGAATGGGAAACCAATCTGCCCGAATTAACCAGTGAAGTTGATGCCCACTTAGCATTAATCAGCCGTTATAATTACTATAATGAGCGAATGAATGATGTTACATCTGCACAGCAATATATTGGATATCTTGACCAAACGGGCACGCTTGCAGAGATTGTTGATGATTTAGAATTACGCTGGAAAGATGCAGAACTAGAATGTTATTCAATAATTGAGAAATATCAAAATCTTGGTTTGGTAATGGATGATTGGAGTGCACGAATTGATGTCGATCCACTAAACAGTTTGACCCTGATTAAAATCAGTGAGAGCGATTGGCAAAATCGTTTGAATTGTATTGACCGGCTACTAGAAATCGATGTTTCGTTTGACGGGAAAACCGAGGTTGAGAAAAGAATAGATTTGCTGCGAGAAGTAGATGCTGGCCCGGAAGTAATCGAAGACACTATCTCAATGATTGAGCGTATGATTACTAGACGTGCTAGACATCGAATGTTATTAGAAAAGGATTTGTTACAATTAATTGCTGAGGGTAAAGCATCTGAAGATACTGCTTCAAGCACCTTTAGTTTGGCTGAATTTGAAGGCTTCGTTGCTCAGTCACGTAAACATGGCTCTAGTGCTAGTGCCAGCATCACCGGTAACTCGATAATTGGCGGCAGAATTGGTGAGAGAATCAAAGAAAAAATAGGTCATGAACTAAATTTGTTTGAATCTGCAGGGTGGTATATCAATGAATTAAATGCCATGTTTGAAGATGACCCCATGCGTGTTGCAAGACTACTATCGAATATTAGGACACAAATGAATGAACACGATGCTTTGCGAAGAAGATTGTCAACTATGCCTTGGAATCGTAATGTTACGCTTGCATTACAACTTCAGGAAGAAATGCGAAATCCATTGAAACTCGCTGAAATAAATGAACAAATCCCTGCCATGATGAAAGAGCTTGCGCAAATGCCAATTGAAGATGAAGAATTTGTGTTCTCAGCGTGGAGTCCTGCTCCAATTCGAAAAACTCTATTGCCGATTCCGGAACAAGTTTTAGAGCCTGTCGATGCACTTGGAGATGCGCATGAAGCAATGCTTGAATCAATGGAATCTAAACCACTAGTTGTTGATGAAGAGATAGTCTTGCCTGTTCAAGAAGAGCCGGTTGTCGAACAGTCAGCACCATTAGAACAAGATGTTGAAGAGGAGATTCAACAAAAACTAGCACCAAAGTCTGTAGTCAGTAATTCCGCAGATATAACGCACCTTCATATCATAATGGATAAATTAGGGCTCAATGATAGTTATCAGCGGCAGGGTTCTGTTGCTGAACAGGTTCAGCAGATTCGTCGAAGTCTAGCGAAAAATGTTGGATTAGAGCCCCGTGATGTTAGGGTAGACCGGATGTTGAGGTTGGTTCTAAGATTGCTCCCTCAGTCAAATGAACATGATGGTAAGCGTAAGTTGTTAATTATGAAAGTAGCAACTGGATTGAAGCGTTATCAAAATTGGATAAAACGACGCTTGGAAGCCCGTCATAAAGCAGCAAAAGATAATCTAATTCTCGATTCTATAACGCTTGGTAATGCTTTGCAGAGAATTCCGGGCCCTGGGTTCAAAGTTCCTTTAGAAAAAGACGAGAAAATACTACCAGGATTTGATGAAATTGATGAGTTATCTGCTGAGGTAGAAATCCTACTTAGTACGTTGAATCTTGACAGTGCAAGTGGCGTTGTGGTATCTGCACAGTGATTATTTCAACTCTTCAAGCAGCTCGTTTTTCTCATCCACAGATAGAGATTCTTCTATCGGTGCTGCTGTAACTGAGATCTCGGGCGCATCTGGTAATGGTGCATCAAGCGGCATCTCGCCTCTATCTAGCCCCAAT
>JAKUNX010000054.1 GCA_022451835.1 Candidatus Poseidoniaceae archaeon | reverse complement strand
GCCGAGCGATCCCCCAGTTGGGTTGTAGCATCACATGTATGGTACCACACCATGCGAGTAACCCTTCGGTATCTAATTCATGCCAATTCGGCTTCCACAAAAGACCAACTCCTCCGGGTTGGTCCTCCTCAGCCCTTCCCCTGACATAGGCATGCCAAGGTGCTAAGCAACCAACCGACCTACCTCCCGTATATGAATAAATCGGTTTATTAGGTATTTTTTGAATTGAAAAAAATTGTTGCGTACAACGATTTTAGTTATATTTCCAAAAACCTAGAAATTTGCCAAAATTAGAGTAATCTAGCGAGATTTTCTTCGACAATTGAATCACCTCTAAATCGAGATAATTTTGTCTTTGCATTGACGCTCTGACCGAGACTAACTAGGGTGGCGGCCTCCAAATTTACTCCTTCAACGGAGTTGGGATACTTTGAATTATGAACATCAATAATCTTCAATGCTTTTTCTGAACGCCCACTAACCAGTAATGCATGGGCTAAATTTAGTAAAATTACTGGCTCATCGGGGTCGCTTTTAGCTGCTTCTCGTAGTGCTAAAATTGCAGATTCAAATTGTGAAGAAGCCAGCATTTGAATAGATTCATCAGCATCTTTTGCCATCTCTATAGCTCTTTGCAATAATGCTAGACCATAGTTATTGTAAACAGCAGAATCACCTGGCATACGAGACGCTATTTGTTGGAATTTTATAGCAGCCTCAGCCCAACTATTTTTGGCAATCGCGAAGAATCCAGCATCTAAATCATCTCGGCATTCAGGGTTCTTTTGCAAGTTAACATCTAATGCTCTTGCAGGGTGAAGTTCCAATGACAATATATCTGAGTCTTCCAAATCTAACATCTGATTATTGACTGACAGATTGCTCTGATGATCAAAAACCACTACATCTTCCTCATAATTGTGCACTACCTCTACAACTTCATCTCCTGTAGAATAAATCTCATCCATGTTAGCTTCCGAAGCAGATATTCGCCATTCTTCAGGAATTTCGTCTATGTGATTACTAGGAATATCAAAATCAGAAGGCAGATTGTCATATGATGGCATAATTGCCTCGCTTTGTTCAGATAAGGGTTGAATTCTGATTGGATTATTTCGCTTAATTACTACTTCTGCTAATTGTTCTTCTGATTCAAAACTTTGAATTTCTTGTTCATCTCCATTCAATGATGTTTCACTTGAATCTGTAACGGGCTTTGAATCTGATTGCTCATCAATAACATGAACTTGTTCATCTTCTATTACTGAATCTTGGTTTGGATCATTATCAAATGGTATCCCCTCTGCATGACTTCCAATACCAAAAGGAAGTCTTGAAACTTGAAAGTTAGACTCTCCAGCAAAACCAAAAGGCAGACTGCTTCGATTGTTTGGCTCATGCGAGGAATCGCCCGAATCATTCTCATCATTGGCAGAACCTTCTAGATCATGCCATGATTCTGCTGCATCATCTAATCCAGGAATCTCTGTGGGAAGGTCATCATTTTGTGAATCAGTAGCTGATAAGTCCTTCAGATTCTGACTACCACATGCAGGACATGAGATTGCATTTAAAGATAACAAACCACAAATGCTACACTCAAACATGACCTGACCTATTTACACCAATACCGCATAGCCTTTCAAGTGTACGCTCAAAAGGTTGTTAATTTGTCTATTCGGACTCTGAGGCACCTGATACAACGCCCTTCACTTTGCTTAATTTACTACCAGCCAAATCTTTGAGTTCTTCTAAATCATGATCAACCAGAGAGTCTGCTAAATTTTTACCTTTAGAACGGCCTCTGTATACTTGGTAAATTATCCCAACCAAAGTGATTGCGACTAGCGCAAGTTTCCACATCGCTCCACCACCGCCAACGGCATAGACAAGAACCATGTATAGCGTGACAATAGCAGTGGTTAGAATCATCATAGGGAAACCTGCTTTGAAGAATTCATTGAATGAAACAGGATATCCTGCTTCTTCTGACATTCCTGCCATTACAACGTTGGCAGATGCTCCGATTAGTGTACCATTACCTCCTAAACAAGCGCCAAATGCTAATGCCCAAATTAGCGGCCCTAGTTCGACATTTGCTCCCTGTGAGATTTGTAATACAATGGGTATCATTGTCGCCGTGTAAGGGATGTTGTCGATGAATGCTGAAGCGACGGCTGATACCCAAAGCAAGATGACCATTGCAGCGGTTAAGCGAATAATACCATCATCACCTTGTGGGAACCATACAATGGCTTGTTCAACATATTCACCGATGAAATTGATAACACCCATGTATTGCAATGAGTGCACTAAGACAAATAATCCAGCGAAGAACAATAGTGTAGTCCATTCGACTTCTTCCAAAGGCTCATCGAGTTCATGTCTGTTAGTAGCTAGAAGCATCAACACAGCCCCACCCAAAGCAATCCATGAAACAGGCATGTGGGTAATTGGGTGCAAAAAGAAACCAAGGATAACCAATCCAAGAATGGAGCCACTTGTTGTTAGCATCTTGTAGTCCTTGATGCCATATTTTGCTTCTAATTCAGCAACATCACGAATTCTCTTGCCAGAGAATTCATCTCTGTACATCCATTTCAATAACATGAATGCGGGAACAACAGTCATTAGAATACCTGGCGCCATTTCAAGGATAAAATCATTAAAGTTTACACCTTCACTAGCCAAATCAGCATACTTCCCACCTTCGGCTCTCTCTATTGCATCCGGTGATAATCCTGAACCAATCATAATATTTGGTGGATCACCAATCATTGTTGCTGCGCCACCAATATTAGAAAACAGCACTTCTGCTATTAGTATCGGAACAGGTTGCAAATCCAACACCTTTGCCAATTGTATAGTAACTGGCGTCAGTAGCAATACTGTCGTCACGTTGTCCAAAAATGCGGACAGTACTGCAGTAACAATACACAAGATTACCACTAATGACCATATCGAACCTTCACTCTTTTTGTATGCTTCAACGGCAAACCACTCAAACACACCTGTGTGGGATATGACACCCACCATTACCATCATACCCAGCAGTAGACCGATAGTTTCCCAATCAATCATTGTCGTGACTGCCTTCAGACTTAAAGCAGGTTCGTTGGTGAAATAGTTCAATGCAATAACAGCAGTTAAGCCGCCGAGTGCTGCAGCAAGAGTACGATGAACTGTCTCAAAGATAATTAGAACATAGACACAAATTAGAATTGCTAAACCAACGCCAATTGCAGTATTCTCCATTCCATCTTTGACGCTCAACTCAATATGAACGTCGGTACCACCCGAACCTGCAGCACTGGTGTGACCAATTATTGACAAACAACCTACAACTAAAAGTAGCGCAAATGCTATCCTTTTCGAACGGCTATTTTTATCCACTAAGTTGAACATTATTCATCCCTTATCTCAAGCCACCTGAAACGAATCTTTGAGCATTGTGTATGAAAATACTATTGTTTCCACAATACTCCAACATTTCCACGTGCAGAAACAAGGGTCGAATTTGTCTCTTTTGCAAGGTGATTCCAAAGTGCGTCGTAGTCACTTTTTTCGAATAATCCTCGATTAATTTTTATTTTTACAAGATTTTTATTTGATAATTGACCTGTGATTTCTAAAATTAAATTATCTGTAATCCCAGATTTACCTACTCTAATTGTTGGCTTTAGATCTCTAGATAGTGCCATCTTTTTGATACTTTTTGGAATGTCGGACAAGTCATCGCCTCCTATGTGATTTGGGGCCGCCACCTATCCTCCGCACCGATTCACATTTGAGACACGATATTATTAATTGACCATGCTTTATTCGTGTTCTAGAATTGTTCGTATCGTATAGAATCTGACATTTTTTGCAAATCATTAACCCTACTTGCTTCGGCATTTTCAATCGATGTTTACGGTTTAATGCAACTAGTTTCTCTGCAGCATTCTGCTTTACTTCAATAGACATCGTGTCATTGTCGAGAATAATGGATGAGAGATCAGATTGAACTTTTGTTGAACTTATCTTTCGGTCACTTTTAGATTTAGTTTGCGACCTTCTTTTGCCCATTGAATCACCAATTATTCTAATGCTTGCAAAATATCAACTGTAATTTGATCGATATCACGATCCCCATTAATTCGATGAAAGATTCCTTTGGCGTCATACCACTCAGCAAGTGGAGATGTCTGTTCGTGATAAGCCCCTAATCTTTGTAACACTGTGGATTCATTATCATCTGCTCTACGTTTCATCTCTGTGCTACCACACTGATCACAAACGCCTTCAGTACTTGTTGGATTAAAAGTATCATGAAATACAGCACCACAACTCGCACAAGAGTATCTTCCGCAAATCCGTTCTACTATCCTTTCATCTGGAACTTCAATAGCGATTACATGACTTACTTCTGTTATTTCTGCAAGAGCCTCGGCTTGTGGAACTGTTCTTGGAAATCCATCAAACATCAAGCCATTTTGAGCATCTTTTTCTAGTACTCGTTCCTTTATCAAATCAATAATAATAGAATCTGGTACTAACTGCCCAGCATCCATATATTGCTTGGCTGCAATTCCTGTTTCAGTGCCATTTTTTACTGCTGCCCGAAGCATATCGCCAGTGGAAACTTGAGGCAATCCGGTTGAATCAGTAATTCTTGCAGCCTGAGTACCTTTACCGGCACCAGGAGGTCCAAACAAAACTATGCTGGTCATAGTTGACCGAGAAATTCATCTAATTTCAATGTAGCACTTAACGCTGATTCTTTTCTAGCCACATATGACCATATGCATTCCATTGCTCAATTGTCCATCCTGCTGGTAGACCAGTCGCTGGTAATGGAGGTATATTTGTAGAGGGTTTTTGAAGAGCTGGAGGTGGTAAATTTACTAATGTTTTTTGCGGCAAAGCAGGTGGTAGTCCTTTAGGAACTTGACCCAATGGCGGCATTCCGGCTGGAACCTTTCCGATTTGGGGCAAACCTACAGATGGTAAATTTGGAGCAGGGGGCGAATTAAATTGTTCTGCCATAGATTTTGCAAGTGCTGCGGCAATCTCTTCTTGTGATACTTCACCACTTGTCATATCGTCTTGCGACAACCCAATATCAAGAGCCTTTTCTCTACGGCTTCCAGCATCTGGCAAACTACCATATGCATCTGCAGTAACTAATTGTGTACCATCATCATCTGTTGAGCCAGATTTCTTAACTTTACGAGAAACAATAACTAGCAATCCTACTAATGATGCAACGATAATTAGAGACACATACCATGGAACAATATTGAATAATCCTTTATTGCCCTCAGCAGGAGAAGACGAAGCTTGTAGATTAAAAGTCGTAATTATTTCATCACCTGAAGTCAATGAAACAATTACTGTAAATGGACCTCTATCTACGCTATCTTTGGGATTAAGTTCTACCTCTACTGTTTGAGATTCTCCTGGATTTGTGGCTATATTCGACGGTGAAACGCTAGGTCTCCAGCCACTAATTTCATTACCCGATTCGTCGATAACAATGATGGTTAAATCTCCCTCAAGTGGCACATTACCATCATTTCTAATTTCTATTGTTGTTGACTGGCTACTTCCTTTTGGAACTCCTAGCAGAGGTTGTAAGATCTCATCATCTAATGAAATGTTACCAAAAATCGATTCTTCAATTTCAACATCCAAAATTACACTCTTCTCAACTAATCTATCACCATTAGTAGCACTAACAGAAATTGATATTTTGAAAGCACTATCTGTTATTTGTTCATTTGCAGGAGGAATTATTCCTAATCTAACTGTTTGATTCTCTCTAGGTTGCAATTCAGTGACTGGGTTCGCAAATCCGACTACCCATCCATCAGGTGGTAGCGAGTATGACCAATCGAGATTGGCGACCGAATTACCATCGTTAGTAATTATGAAATCAGCATATGAGTATTCTTCTGATAACTGGCAACTAATCTTATCAGGAGATTCAAAATCAATTGATAATTTATCGACTATAACTAGCCTCGTATTATTTGTCACATAATCAAAATTCGAAACTTCAGCCTTAATGTTGAAAAAGTTAAAGTCGCCCTCTAAAGATGATTCAGGTGATGCTAAAATTACTTCGACAATTTTTGATTGACCTGCCGCTACGGTCACTGAAACTACGTTTTCATAAAATAAACCATCATAAATAACGTCGAAATACCAACTTGGATTAGAAGGCTGAACAATTACATCTAGAGTAATGTCAACATTTCCTTGATTAATTACTTCAAAGTCTAAAGAAATCTCTTCTCCACTATCAATCAATATGTCTCGCACCTCTAAATTAGTTCCAACATCTATACCATCCTTTTGCAAGTTAGTTGTATACTCATAAAGTTCATCAACTTCTACTACAACTATTTGAGAATAGTTTAGAGTTATGTCTGTAGAAGAGGTCACAAAACACTCTACAGTATCTTGGAAACCAGACAAAGGATTACCTTGAGATACTGGTGGAACAAAGATACGTACTGGCATTGATAGATAATTGCCAATATCAAGAGATTCAAAGTCTAGGGATGATGAATTAGAATTCCCTAACATGATTTGCCAAAGATTTACAGACATACATTCTACAGAATATTGTGCTTCAGAATTACCAATATTTAACGCGGAAATTGCAAATGATGCTGATTCCCCTGGTAATGCTGACAAACCTGTAGTTCCACTTACTACTATCTTTACATCATCAACTTCTTCAATAATGATTGTCAATCTAATAGAGTGTGATACCGTAGGTTGTGTTTGATATGCAACAGTTACATCGACATAGAAAGTTCCTGAACGAGCATATCTAGGATTGTCTGGATCATCTAAATTTGAGTTAATATTGTCAAAATTCAAAGTGACTTCAATACTATCATCTGTTTGTCCTTGAGGAGCTAATTGATATGGACTAGATTGCGATACAGATTTCTGCCATGAATCTTCAGGTGAAATAAAGTAATTGAATACTGGATGTTTTTCTTGAACATTGGTATAAGATAAGGTGACCATTTCTGTCCCAGTACCCTCATTGACTATAGATATAGGTACATCAATATCAGTTTTGTTTCTTACATCAAAGTGCTTTATTGCCGCTTGTTGACGTTCTGCTTCACTAACTGGTACATTTCCATCGTCATCTAATGCAATTACTCTAACCCCTAATGCAGAAACCACAATGTCTATTTCGAGAATATTATTGTTTACTCCTGAAGATTCATCATTCATTTCATCTAAGTCATTATTTACATCTAAACTGAGCTTCAATGTATGTGTTCCAGTTGTTGAGAAAGAGCGTGTAGTAATTTCAGTTTCAATACCACTTGAGGAAACACCTGATGATTGACCTTGCATCAGAACAGTACCCTCGGTTAAATCTTCTAATTTCCAATCAAAGGAACCTGCATCAGCAGTTCCTTGATTCATCCAGGAAACACGAACTGAAACGACATCATTTTGCAGTGGCGATTCAGATGACAAGAAAATTGACTCGGGGAATGCATAAAGGTCAGGTCTTGAGACAATCGATGCATCACCTGTAATCACAATGCTAAAATCTTGGTTAATTCCGCCACGATGAATTACCTGTACGAGCCATTGGCCAGCATTTGACATGGTATTTGGTGCAATACTTATACGCTCAACATTATTCAAAGAATCACTTGTCCCACCTGAGACAGAATATCCTGAATTGAAATTATTTCCAAGCCATTGATTACCATCTGGGTCGAACAAAACTAAATCTAAATCGTTGACAAGTTTAGAACTTGTTTGAGCAGAATTAGCACTCCCTGCCTCATCATTCCATGCCAAGGTCACCTCAAGGCCATGAACAGGATCAAGGTTCAGTTCATACAATAGACCGAAGGAGGGTTGGAGAGTTTTTCCATCATCATAAAATGTAGACAATTCTGTGCTTCCATCCATTGGCATAACAGTATTTTGAAGATTTAGTTGACCCCAGCCCTCTTGGTGATTTGGCACATCTGGAGTACCTAAATCATCTGCTCCGTTAATCAGTGCCGCCTTGATTAAAGATGCTGATGGAGAGGGGATATTCACTTGTTCTCTTAGATATTCACGTGTCAGAGCAGCAAGACCCCCTGCGACGGATGCAGATTGTGATGTTCCAGAGAGCGTCATATATTGTGATTCACCGTTAGAATGAACTCCTGATGCACAAGCAAAACCACTTGGATTTCTTGCTTCTTCTGCTCGACCTGAACAGATTTCAATTCCTGGCGCAACGACATCCGGTTTTATTCTTCCATCTATTGTTGGACCTTCTCTTGAAATTGGATCTACTGAACCCTGTGGAGTACTACCTCCAGTACCAGTTGTACTCACTCCTACAGAAAGTACATTTTTGGCAGTTGCAGGTGCAGTAACCAAAGAATCCCCATTACCGTTCCAATCGCCAACCGAAAAGATTGGTAAAAGACTATCTTCATCTTTGACAAATTGATCTACTGACCTCGAATCGGCAGTATATTCACCAAAGTTTCCATTTAGACCCCAAGCATTAATCGCAATTCTTGCAGTTTTTTGCTTAGCATCAGCCAATAAATCATAAATTGAACCTTGTCTACCAAATACTCCGGTAGGGTCATGCTCAAGAGCATACATGGTTACAGAAGCCTCTGGAGCGATACCTTTGGTTGATGAATCACTTGTTCCATCTCCAATTGCAGTCAAAGTAACGTGTGTTCCATGTCCACCATTGGTATCTGCTGGTGAAGTATCAAGACCAAATTGTGTGTAAACAGCAGCAACTCGACCTGCAATATCTGGATGATCTCTATCTAGTCCAGTATCTGCAATAGCCAACATCTCTCCTGAACCATCAAGTGTGAATAATGCATTATTTTCTACTGAAACAACACCACTGATTGCCCTTGCCACACTATTATGAACCGTTAATTGAGAAATTGGTTCTACCCATATTATGCGCCCATCATTGGCTGCATTTAGAATAAATTGGTTGTATTTGACTACCTCTACTTGGCACATAGTATAACCGCACCAAGCATCATTAGCACCATAATTGACAAGATCTAATGCTAACTCTCCATATCCGCCATGACCTAAGTCATTAGTTGGCACTATAGCGAGAGTAGAAAAATCAGAGCTAATTAACAAATCAGGATGCAATCTGTATCCAGGGTGTACATTTTCTATCCAACGAATATCTGCTGAATTTTCCAATGTTTCTAAGACTCCCACGCTATTAGATGAAATCCTGATAATGAAATTACCATCTCCAAGTACATCTAGAATCTTAATTTCACCATTATTTTCCAACTCATATAGTAATTGATAGTCATAGTCAACTAGTTGGATAAACTTCATACCAGTATCTTGAAAATCATTATTATTTTTGAACAAATCCGGAATGGGGGGTGGAAATTCTAAAAGTGGATCAAATGAACCATGTGCTAAATTGAAATTACCACTCAATTCTTTTACAGTTAAACCATCAATAGTTTTGCTTGACGCTAGATGCCAATTCTCTGCAGCATTAGCCAATTTGTCATGGTTTTCGTCAAATTGAGTTGTTTCAACAGTCAAATCTGCTTCCAAAACCTCATTATTTACCATCGGTGAAAACGAGATTCCGAGGAAAAGAATTATTCCAAACAGAACTTGCCTCGGCTTCAGCATAATACGGGGAAATACACTTGGTTTTTGAAAACAACCATTCATTGTGGACAAATTGCTCATAAAATATTATTGTATTGTGCAATGGCATGGTCTGTTTTATCGACCGAAACTCGCCAATTTGACTCAGTACCCATTAATGCTCTGATAGCATCTACATTTTCTGGAATAACATCGGACTCTTGGTGAATTGCTTGGAAGTAGTAGAGAGTATTTCCTTCAAGTTTCACACCATCACGCCAAACAAAAATTTCGTGTAAATCACCCCATTTACGCCCTATGTCTCTTGCATATTCCATAACTTCTGCAGTAGTAGTTATTCCAGTCTCACCACCGTTCATGAGAATTATTCTTGGTTCATTTGACCACATGTCGATAATTGATTCAGTTGTTAGGCCATGGCCTTGAGGAAGTTGAGCTACAATAACGTGAACATGCATTATTGTTGTAGGCACTGCTACAGCCATTGAATTAATCGAAATTTCAGGTTTTACAGTCATTACATCCGGGCCATGGTGAGATGGAACCTTCAAAACTGGCTTAATGGCATTGATAGGACCTTTGCTTGAATCACCCGGATCTGCTGCTCTTCGAATCATCGTGCATTCTACTGAAAGAGAGCCACAATGATTGTACAATGGAACAAGAGTTCTTGATAGTCCAGTCGTATTACAAGAAACTACTCTGGTCCCTTCAACATTCAAATTTTCTTCATGGTTTGCTGATGAAGTATATGACATACCGGTCATCGCATGTTTTTCCCCCCCTTGGAATATCCACTTTACACCTGATGCCTGATATTTTTCTAAATTACTTGCACCAACTTTTCCCGGTGAGCAATCAATTACTATATCTGAAATATTCAATAAATCTGTGAGACCACCATGACATTGATAACCCGCTGAAGCAAACGCAGCAATCTTTTCTGCATCATCATAAGTGCAGTAGATAGGATAACCTTTTCTTACTGCTTAATCACAACCAAAAGCCGGACGTGTTTTAGTTACACCAACTATCTCCATGTCATCTTGAGCATCAACCGCATCCGCTACCCGTTTTCCAATTGTGCCATATCCATTTATTGCGACCTTGATTACCAGAGTCT
>JAKUNX010000053.1 GCA_022451835.1 Candidatus Poseidoniaceae archaeon | reverse complement strand
CTAATGAGAAAACTCACCTTTTCAATGCGCTTGAAACCGTCCCTTCAGTGCGTAAGAAGGGTTCTTGGGCTCTGAAATGGTTGTCTAGGAAAAAGGGATCTTTCGCTCAAAGGTTAGTTGCATTTGCGGCAGTTGAAGGGATTTTCTTTTCAGGCTCTTTTTGTGCCATCTTTTGGTTGAAGAAGCGAGGCTTGATGCCAGGACTAACATTTTCCAATGAACTAATTTCAAGAGATGAAGGTCTGCACTGCGACTTTGCTTGTCTACTTCACAGTAAGTTGATCAGAGGTGCGGGTGAAAATATGATTCATCGTATTATCGCAGAAGCAGTAGAGATTGAAAGCGAGTTCGTAACTAGCGCTCTTCCTGTAGAACTGATTGGAATGAATGCTGGACTAATGCGACAATATATTCAATTTGTAGCAGACCGATTACTGGTTTCTCTAAATGCTAGTAAACTTTACAATGTTTCAAATCCATTCCCTTGGATGGAAATGATTTCGATGCAAGGTAAAACCAATTTCTTTGAAAAGAGAGTTGGCGAGTACCAAAAATCAGGAGTTAAGGATAGTGGGTCTAGTCTAGGAAGTGTCCAACAACGCTTCTCAGTAGACGAAGACTTTTGAACCGTACGCGATGAAGGTGAGTTACTGCGAATTTTTACAACATGACATGGGGGCCAAAAAATGACAATGCAAGTAGTAAATAGGAAAGGCGAAAGAGAAGACGTAAGATTCGATGCAATCCTAGAAAAGTTGGCCAGTTTAACAAATGGATTAGACGAGAAATGGATTGATCCAGCACATTTAACAAAACTCACAATAGAAGGCCTATATGACGGCGTCTCAACAAGAGAGCTTGACCAATTAGCTGCTGAAACTGCAGCATCATTAGCCTCCCACCATCCAGACTACAGCAAACTTGCAGCTAGAATCTGTGTAGATGATCTTCATCGTTCAACAAAATCTACCTTTTCAGAAGTGATAACAGACCTTCGAGAATTTATTGATCCAGAATCTGGTGCCCATGCTCCGTTAATTTCCGAAGAAGTCTATGAAATTATAATGGCTAACAAAGAAAAGTTGGATAATTACATCGATTACGATAGAGATTTCAATTATGACTATTTTGGATTTAAGACACTTGAACGTTCATACTTGTTGAAATTAAATGGTGAAGTAGCAGAAAGGCCACAACATATGTTGATGAGAGTTTCAGTTGGTATTCATCATGGTGACATAGAAAAAGCACTGCATACATATGATTTGATGAGTCAAGGTTACTTTACTCATGCAACACCTACTCTGTTTAACTCAGGCACACCTACTCCACAGATGTCGTCCTGTTTCTTGTTAACAATGCAAGATGACTCCTTAGTTGGCATTTATGACACACTAAAACAATGCGCCCTGATCTCTAAGTCAGCTGGAGGAATCGGTCTTTCAATCCATCATATTCGTTCAAAAGGATCTTACATCAAAGGAACTAATGGTGAAAGTAATGGTATTGTTCCAATGTTGAGAGTATTCAACGATACTGCAAGATATGTTGACCAAGGTGGCGGCAAAAGAAAAGGCTCGATTGCCATTTACCTAGAACCATGGCATCCTGATATTTTGGCATTCTTGGATTTAAGGAAAAATCACGGTAAAGAGGAACTAAGAGCGAGAGATTTGTTCTACGCATTGTGGACTCCTGATTTATTTATGGAAAGAGTACAAGATAATGCAGATTGGTCATTCTTTTGCCCTAATGAGTGCCCAGGTCTTCAAGATGCCTATGGAGAAGATTTCAAGAAATTATACGAATCCTATGAAGCACAAGGATTAGCACGAGAAACAATTCCTGCAAGAAGCGTTTGGGACAAGGTTGTCGAGGCTCAAATTGAGACTGGAACCCCTTACATGCTTTACAAAGATGCTGCAAATATAAAATCGAATCAAAAGAACCTTGGAACAATCAGATCCTCCAATCTTTGTACAGAGATTTTGGAGTACACTGCCAAAGATGAGGTAGCAGTTTGTAATCTGGCGTCAATTGCATTACCTAGGTTCGTAAAGGAAGATAGCAATGAATTCGATTTCCAAACATTGTATGATGTTACCTACCACGTAACCGGGAATCTCAACAGAGTAATTGATGTAAATTACTATCCTGTAGAAGAGGCAAGAAATTCTAACATGCGACACAGACCTATTGGACTTGGTGTTCAAGGTCTAGCAGATACCTTTGCCATGCTAGGGATGAACTTTGAATCCGATGAAGCAAAGAAGTTAAACAAAGATATTTTTGAAACTATTTATTTTGCATCATGCACAGCATCAAAAGATCAAGCTATTGTCGAAGGTCCTTATTCAACATTCGAAGGTTCACCTGCCAGTCAAGGAATACTACAATTTGACTTGTGGGGTATGAATGAACACAGTGGAATGTGGGATTGGGATTCACTCAAGGCTGAAATTGTTGAGCACGGTATGAGAAATTCTCTACTTCTAGCACCAATGCCTACCGCGTCAACATCACAGATTTTGGGCAATAATGAATGCTTTGAAGCATTTACTTCTAATCTATATGTAAGAAGGACTCTTTCTGGCGAATTTATTGTTCCAAATAAACATCTTATCAAGGATTTGATTAGTGAAGGTCTGTGGAGTTTAGAAATGAAAGACGAGATTCTGCGTCACAAAGGTTCAATACAAAATATCGATGGTATACCTGAAAGACTCAAAAATTTATACAAGACAACATGGGAAATTAAGCAGAAGAACGTGATTGATATGGCTGCAGATAGAGGCGTTTACATCGATCAAAGCCAGTCAATGAATATTCACATGATAGATGCTAATTCTGCTAAGGTGTCTTCAATGCATTTTTACGGATGGAGAAAGGGACTCAAGACAGGAATGTATTACTTGAGGACTAAAGCAGCTGTAGACGCAATCCAATTCACAGTCGAACAGAAGAAAGCGCAAGATCAAACTGTATCAGGTTTAGCTGATAGAGCCGAAATGAGTAGTATGGATGAGATTGCATGTAGTTTAGACAGTCCTGATGATTGTCTAAGTTGTGGTTCTTGATTATACTTGAGATTGCTTGCCACATTGTGGGCATGAAATTTTACCAGAGTATCCATAAGGAACTAAAAGCGCATGGCCACAGTGGACACATTCAATCTGCTTTTTCCCACTACTACCCCTGTTCAATAATCTCTCTATAGCAGGCGGCCAGCCTTCTTTCAACTCCTCGTCGGTAAGTAGTAGTGGTATAGCCGCAACTCCAATTCCAAGTAATGTGCACATCATCGAAAACGGTATCATCATACCTCCGTCGGCGATTGAAACAGAAACAGGATTCAAGTCTTCGCCAGAGAATATTACACTAAGAGTTCCAGAAAGTATGAACGTTGCGATTGTGGTATAAATCCCATTGCGGTATTCTTGACTCAATAGTATACCGCTGTAGATGAATAAAGCGGCGACTAAAAATGCAACAGGGGCTAATAGCCAGCCCAGATTACCATCACCGAATGCAGCAAAACCTAGTGCCCAAAACATTCTAAATACACCATACATTATGATTACGGTTCCAACGGTAGAAGTAGTTCCTGTGTTGCGATTAATTACTATTCCTTGAGAGGTCATTCTACCATACACCACTTGAGGGGCTACAGGCATTTGTCCTTGCATATTAGTTACAGGAGTGGAAAATGTTGCAGATTGATTTGTTCCATCCATAGATTCATCATATTCCATTAGACGTATTACAACTTCGTCTTTTTTACCAGAGACTTTTAGTCCTCTGTCTTTACATAATTTTTTCAAATCAAGTAGTGTCATTTGGTCGTAAGACATGACTTTACCATATTTGAACTGCATTTAATCTTATGGCCGATATTAATGCACTATACGGTATGAATTGCGTGGCCAAGTGTAGCAAGAACTGCTTCATGAGTCATCTCTGTCATAGTAGGATGAGCATGAATCGTGCCAGCAATATCTTCCAACAATGCACCCATTTCTAGAGCAAGAGTCCATTCTCCAACCAACTCACTAATATGAGTTCCAACTGCTTGGATACCGAGTATTCGATGATCGTCTTCTCTAGCACAAACCCTAACAAATCCACCAGTCTTCTCCGCTTCTTGAGTTAGTGAACGTCCATTTGCTGCTAGAGGGAACTTCCCGACAATAACCGGATGTCCAGCTTCTTTTGCTTGTTCTGGAGACAATCCAACACTAACAATTTCGGGTTCAGTAAACACAATTGCAGGAACGGCTACAGGGTCGTAAGCACGTTTCTTTCCAGCAATAATCTCTGCAACCATTTCACCTTGGAAAGATGCTACATGGGCAAGCATTTCTCCTGAGTTACATACGTCACCAATTGCGTAAACACCTTTCATATTTGTTTCACATCTATCATTTACTTTGACAAATCCTCTTTCATCTAAAGCAACACCAGTTGGTTCGAGTGCTTTGCTATTGGGTTTTCTTCCAACAGTTACTAAGATTTTGTCAGCGATAATTTCATCAGGTTTAGTGCCTTCTTTTGCATTTTTATCAACAAAGAATAATTTCACTTTACCGTCTTTCATTTCTTCTGAACCTTTAGCAAAAACTCCGGTATGAACCTTGATCTTATTTTTCTTAGCAAATAATTCTAAAGGTCTGCGAAGTTCTTTGTCAAAAATTGGCAAGATTGAATCCATTGCTTCGACAATAGTTACTTCTGAGCCGAGCATACGATACGTAATACCCAATTCAAGTCCAATGTAACCACCACCGACTACAACAACATGTTCCGGTAATTGTTCAAGACTCAATGCTTCTCTAGATGATATTACATTATCATCAAATTTCATAAATGGTAATTCGATTGGGATTGAGCCGTTAGCCAAGATTACCTTTTCTCCTTCGATAATGATTGCATCTTTTCCGCTACCTACTTTTACCGTCTTTGCATCTTGGAATTCCGCCCATCCATTGATTAATTCAACTCCAGCAGACTTTAGTAAGTGCTCAACACCTTTGTTCAATTTGTCAACAATACCGTCTTTCCAGCCAATCATTCCAGCCATACTTAATTCAGCAGGACTAGGAATTGAAATACCCATATGTCCATCTTTGGCAGAATGTTTTGCTAAATCGTGAAATCTGTGTGCGGCGTGAATTAACGCTTTACTTGGAATACACCCTCTAATCAGACATGTTCCTCCAGCCTTTTCACCCTCAACAATTATTGTTGACAGTCCTAATTGACCCGCTCTAATTGCTGCAACATAGCCTCCTGGACCTGCTCCAATAACCAATACTTGGCATTTTTTTGTTTGCATAATTAATCCTCACATGAAAATAGTTGCAGGGTTTTCAAGCAACGTCTTGACTCTTTGTACAAGGGTTGCACCGTCATGGCCATCAACAACTCGATGATCCCATGATGAGGAGAGATTCATCATTCTTCTAACTACAATTTGGCCGTTTCTAACAACTGCTCTTTCTTTTGCATTATGAACTCCTAAAATTCCAACTTCTGGCTTATTGATAATAGGTGTTGCACCAAGTCCGCCTAATCTACCTAAACTGGTAATGGTAAAAGTAGAGCCACTCAAGTCATCTGCAGATGCTTTACCTTCTCTAGTTGCTGAGGTAACTCTTACCATTTCAGTTGCTGACTGCCAAATGTCCATAGCCTCAACGTGCTTGACAACTGGGACATACAGTCCTCTGTCAGTTTGAGTTGCAATTCCAAGGTGAATTGCTTGGTGTCTAGTAACTACATTTGCTTCATCATCAAATAAAGCATTACATTCTGGACTTTCTCTAAGTGCTTTGACCAATGCTTGCATAATAAACGGCAAGTAAGTTAGTTTTGGAGCACCCTCAGGTCTTGTAGAATTGAGATGCTGACGCAATTCTTCAAGGGCAGTAATATCAACTTCTTCAAAGTAGGAAAAGTGAGCAATTGTACTGTATGATGACATCATGCTGTCAGCAATTTTCCTTCTAAGTCCAATGACTTTAATCTCTTCAGTTCCAGTTAGTTTAGTCTTGAGGCTTGCTCCTACAGGAGCAAATGTTGAGGCGCCTGCAGCACCTCCTGCAATATGTCGATCCAAATCAGCGTGACTAATTCTGCCACCAGGCCCTGAACCCAAAACAAGTTGTAAATCGACATTAGCCTCTCTAGCTCTTTGTCTTACAGCAGGGCTCGCTAGCGCCTTAGTTCCAGCAGCTTTTGCCACTGGTGCTGCTGGTGCAACAGGTTCTGGTGCTTTTTCAACAACAGGTTCAGGTTTCGCTTCTTTCGCCGGCTTTGTTTCTACTACTTCTTCAACAACAGGCTCAGGTTGTTCAGAACTTGCTGACGCATTGCCTGAACCATCAACTTCAAACTCTATGCATACTTCTCCAACAGGTAAAATATCACCAGGCTCACCAATCATTTTGGTAACCTTGCCATCTACAGGAGATGGTATTTCTACCGTTGCTTTGTCAGTCATCACTGAAAGTATCGGGTCGTCTTCTTTGACAGTATCTCCAACCGATACCATCCATTCAACAACTTCTCCCTCTACTACTCCTTCTCCAATATCTGGTAGTTTAAACGCATATGTTCCCATTTTTATTCCTCCTGTGTTTTTCTTATTGCATCCGCAATTCGCTCTGGGCTAGGCAGATAATCCCACTCTGTTGTGTGAGGGAATGGTGTATCCCAGCCGGTAACTCTTATTATTGGTGCTTCCAAATGATAGAAACATCTCTCTTGGATTGATGCACTCATCTCTGCACCAAAACCGCTGGTTTTTGGTGCTTCATGAACAATGACACATCTTCCGGTTTTCTTGACTGAATTAACTACAGTATCTCTATCCCAAGGGACGAGAGTTTGTAGGTCGATTAAATCACAATTGAGGCCGGAATTCTTGATTGCTTGTTCAGCAACATGAACCATTGCTCCCCAAGAAATAACAGTGCAATCACTACCTTCCATGACGACTCTTGCTTGTTCAAGCGGTATTGAATAGTATTCTTCAGGAACCTCACCATCTGGATGACTATTCCAGGTTGGAACTTTGTGAGGGTCACCATAGAAAGGACCTCGATAACATCGCTTTGGCTCAAAGAAAATAACAGGATCATTAGACTCAATTGCTGAGGTCAACAATCCCTTTGCATTATATGGATTTGAACAGTATACTACCTTCAGTCCAGGAGTGTGAGTGAATTGTGATTCAGGTGATTGTGAGTGGTGATGTCCACCTTTGATTCCACCACCAGCAGGTGTTCTAAAAGTAACAGGAGTAGAAAATTCACCGCCAGAACGATGCCTTAATTTGGCGATTTCATTGACGATTTGATCGTAAGCCGGGAAGATATAATCAGCAAACTGAATCTCAGCAACTGGTCTAAGTCCATTGATTCCCATACCCATGGCAATTGCTGCAATACCACCTTCAGCTAATGGCGAATCAAATACACGATGGGCACCAAATTTATTTTGCAATCCTGCAGTTACTCTAAAGACACCACCAAAATATCCAACATCTTCTCCAAAGATTACTACATTTTCATCTCTTTCTAATTGATGCTCAAGAGCCGAGTTAAGTGCTGCAATCATATTCATTTTTACCATGATATCACCTACTTTCCTAACTCCTCTCTTTGCTCTTGGACATGCCAAGGAACAGTTTCGTAAACTTCAGTAAAAATGGTTGATGCTGGAGGATATGGCCCACTTGCTAAGTCACCAAATTCACATGCTGCTTTGTATGCAGTCATAACTTCATCATCGATTTTCTTCTCAAGTTTTTTGTGATTCTTTTCATCCCAATTACCTGATTTGATGAGGTATTGTTTCAATCTGTCAACTGGGTCACCACCAGGCCAACATTTGAATTCATCATCTGGCCTGTATGCTGAAGGGTCGTCAGATGAAGAGTGAGCGCCTGCTCGATAAGTGTAAACTTCGATGTGAGTCGGACCAAGTCCTGCACTTACTCTATCTCGCGCCCATTTGGTAACGCTGTATAATGCTAAGAAATCATTTCCATCAACTCTGATAGATGGAATGTCATAAGCCAGACCTCTTTCAGCAAATGTTCTACCACCTGTTGCAAGGTTTTGGTGTGTGGAAATCGCCCATTGATTATTTACTACATTGAGAATAACTGGTGGTTTGAATGTAGATGCGAAGTTTAGCGCATAGTGATAATCACCTTGTGCAGATGTACCATCTCCCAACCAAGTAATACATGCTTCATCTAGGCCCTTGTAAGCGCTAGCCATGGCTACTCCAACAGCTTGTGAAAATTGTGTTCCGACAGGTGAAGAAATCGAAATGAACCTTCCTTCTTTCCAAGTATAATGAACCGGCATTTGACGTCCTTTGACATTATCTTCAGTGTTGCCAATACAATGACAAATCATGCTAACCATGTCTCTGCCTCGAACAAATTGTGCTCCAGGTTGCCGATATGAAGGGAAAATCCAGTCATTATCTTCTAAAGCCATAGTTTGCGCAATTGCAACCGCCTCTTCACCGAAAGATCGCATGTAAAATGATAGTTTACCAGTACGCTGCATTTTCAACATTCGATCATCGAATATTCTTAATCGCATCATGTACTCTAATCCTTGAATTAATTGTTCAGCCGAAATATCAGGTATCCATTCACCTTTAGCTTCATTATCGTCATTTAGTACTCTAACTAAGCCCGAAGCATGCTTGATGGTATCATCGGCACTACACTTTGCTGGGTCTGGTCGATTCAAATCCTCTGGCTGTTCTTTGAACTTACCACCAAAGTCTGCTTCATCTCCAGGTCTAAATGGTGCAGTTCCAATTGTGTAAGGTGTAGTTACAGCAGTCTTCCTATCACTCATCATTTCACCTCAGGTTGCATCCGGTTTAAGGTATCTCTCATGGCGGAATTTTCACTACTAACCATGACATATGCTCCGGGTAAGACTTCATCATTACTTGAATCGTAGGTTTTCCGATATAGTAGTCCGGCTTTGTAAGACGATCTAACCAGTGGACCACTTGCAACGCCTGAGAACCCTAAGTCAATGGCTTCTTGAGCCCACACGTCATACATTTCTGGTTTTGGAAACCGGTCGATTTTGAGGTGATTTTCCGAGGGTGCTAAGTATTGTCCAATAGTAATTAAGTCCACATTTGCTTCTCGAATCAATTTCAAAGATTCACTAATTTGTTCATCTGTTTCACCGACTCCAACCATCAAAGAAGTCTTGGTTATTATGTCTGGGCGAATTAATTTAGCATGCTTTAAAATTTCTATAGATTGAGAGAATGAAGCCCTGTGGTCTCTTACTTTGCGATCTAGTTCTGGTACACATTCGACGTTGTGGGCAAATACATTCAAAGGACTATTTTCTAACAGCATTTCAAGTGCAGACAAATCACCTGCTAAGTCAGAGCAGAGTAATTCTATTGTTAGATCTGGCAAGCGATTATGAACTTCATCAATACATGCTTTGTAATGTGCTGCACCACTATCAGGTAAGTCGTCACGATTAACAACTGTGATGACTAAGTGACGCAAATTCATTGATTCTACTGCATCAGCAAGATGGTTTGGCTCTTCAACATCTAAGGGCGGAGGACGTTTTATTGTTCCAACTGCACAAAATCTGCAACCTCTTGTACACTCTTGTCCTGCAATCATGAAAGTAGCATCTCCACTTGACCAACATTCGTGGATATTAGGGCATTTTGCTTCTTCACAAACAGTGTGAAGTTTGTTATCTTTAACTGAAGCTTTTGTATCATTGAACATTTTTTGTTGCTTGCCAGTTGGTAGTCTGGTTCTAAACCATGGAGGTAGTCTACTTTTGGGTTTATTCACCGGCTTGTCACTAGCCATTGGTAAATGTCTTGAAGCCATTGAATTCCCCCTTGTTGTAAGCCAATGAATACTACTCTAAAAGGTGTATTAATACTAAGAAATTAACACTTTAATCAAATACGACATTTATTGAATGTGATTGCTTTCGTAGTTTCATGGCAAAACCTGTGGTTTTCATTACGGGAGGCGGACGCAGAATAGGCGCTGCAATTTCCTCACTACTGATGGAATCAGGTTACTATGTTTTGATTCACGTTAGGAATTCAGTTGCTGAAGCCCAGTCAATAATTGACAACTACAGCAAGTCCAATGATGGTCAAATAAGTGGTGATATAATCCGAGCAGATTTGCTAAATGATGATATGGCTAAATTGATTGATTTGGTAATTAATCATCCTAAAGTGGTTGAATATGGTGGTTTATTTGGTCTAATCAATAATGCCTCAATCTACCAACCGATTAGTTTCAGTGACCTCACTTTTGAAGAGTTCAAGAATAATTTCACCATCCATGTCGATGTACCATTCTTGCTAACCAAAGGATTGTATGATAGTTTGAAAGCGAAATCGGGTTCAGTGATTGGTATTGTAGACACCTCACAAGGTCGTGCTTGGCAAGATTTGACACATTATACTGCAAGTAAGAATGCACTTCGTCAAATGATGATTAATCTTGCAGGCGATCTTCATCCGCACGTTCGAGTAAATTGTATTGCACCAGGTGCTATTGTTTCAGCAGACTGGGAAGCAGAACATTTTGCATCAGTACTGGAAAAAGTTCCTATGGGCCGTTCCGGGGAACCAAAAGATATTGCTAATGCAGCAAAGTTCCTTCTAGAATCAAACCATATTTCAGGGCAACCATCAATGTAGATGGTGGCTGGACCATTGTAGAATAAGCGTTTAATTCAATAGATGCCTTGTTTACGGCTACTTGCAGGGGTGGCTGAGGTGGTCAAAGGCGCCGGGCTTAAGATCCGGTCCCGTATGGGTTCGTGGGTTCGTATCCCACCCCCTGCACCATCTATGTACTGTTTACTGACTT
>JAKUNX010000052.1 GCA_022451835.1 Candidatus Poseidoniaceae archaeon | reverse complement strand
CCATGCGGGAAAATGGAGCCATGTTGTCAATAAAATCGATGTTACCTTCGAAAGGCGACTTATTGAGAAAACCACGTTACCCCTATAATGGAAAACCATGATTTTGCTGGTTTCAAAAATCAAATTCGGTTTCACCATATTTCACCCTCAAATCATGCTGAGAACCGCTGCCCTTTCAAATGATGAGTCCTACTGTGTACCATGGCGGGGGCTCAAAGGTTTGCAATAGCCTTGCTCGCCGGGCTGATGTTATTGTCTAGTTTGCCGCACACTACTGCTGAATCAAATGATGAAGCTACATTATCTCTTGAAATTGAAATCGATACAATTAATCCAACTTTTCTTGAAGGGCAATCAATAGAAATTCATTCTTCACTAATCAATAGTGGAGGTTCCAAAATTTATCAGGAGAATCCCTCTTGCGATGTTTATATTACAGTAGAAAATCAAGAAAATCAAAATGTGTATACGAACTTAGGAGAGTGCCGAAATCAAATTAGAGATTCAATTATTGATAGTAACGAAATAATTCAGCAAACCACTCAAATTTGGGACTTTAGAAATAATGACAATGAATTTGTTGCATCAAGTGTATACACTATCACAGTACATCATAGTACAATGAATTTATCAGATGCCATAAGTGTAGAATTCTACAAGAAATCTACTGCATATGAAAATATCGAATTAGATGTCATTCTCAATAAATTACCGACAAACTATCAAGACGAAACTTATCTTGCACAAATTTTACTAAAAAACCCAAGTCCAAATATTATTGATCTAAGTGATAAACAATGCCTCATTACAATTAGCAATTCAGACGGATTTGAGATAATTGATTCATGCTACTCAAATACCGAATTATTCCATCCTAACGAGAACATCTACTCAGGTCATATCATTATTTCAGAGCAAACATATGACTTTTCTCAACCGATTAGTTTTCAATTATTTGGTTCTGAAGAAGTAGTACAAATATCAATACCAAATAATCAACAAAGTGAAACCTCTGAAACGATTGAAGATGAGCAAGCAAACCACAATAATTACCCGATTATAGATACTCAGCATTATGAAAATGAAGATTCTGTGGCTATATTTGTAAGTTTTGACGAACAATATTTAGAGCCACAAGTTGAAAACTGTGATGCAGTAATTACAGTATTTCATGACTATGGTGAGAGATTTTTGTCAAATGATATTGATTTGTGTGACATAGAGTTCTCTACATCTGAAAATATTTCTAAAAAGGTGTTTGATTGGAGCCTAAAAGATAACCAGCAATGTTTCATACAACAGGGTAAATACGCTGTTGTAATTCAAATTGAAGAACAAATCTTTTCTTTTGACTTTTCTCAAATCAAAAATAATACTGAAGCCAGTTGTTTGAAGAGTGATTTAGAAGCCAATTTTGAATCCACAGTTATTGATGACTCAATTTACACATTTATTGAATTAACAACTAATCAAGATATCTTGAGAATAGATTCAAACTGTTTGGCAGGGATTAAGATTATTGGCGTGTCTAATGATGATTCTACAACCCTATTTTGTGGCTATAACGCTGGAAATTTCTTTACAATGAATGGAGAAAAAATCGAGTTTTCTCATCAATTTGAGTTAATTGACGCTGTTGAAAATGATGAGATTAATATTCAATATTCAACATTTAACGGTTTAACAGAACACGATTATGCCTCGATAAAGATGGCCCATAATAACCTTGATTCAACAAATGATAATTTCCAACTCGAAGGTACTTGGAAAAATATCGAATATGGTCAAAATGAATGCTGGATTATTAATTCGCCAAACAACGCTCACATTATAGATTCAAGTCTTCTCACAACTCAGTGGTCGCCAAAAGAGGATTGGACTGGAAGTTATCTTGTTTCAAAAGCTGAAACCGGTAATGGAAACTGCGGCATTTTTGGAATACAATTAGTTGTAATTGATGAAATTTATTTTGAGTCTGAGCCTGAAAGCACTATTGTAACAGAATTGGAAATTGAGGCTTCTGATGAAATTGATGTAGTCGCTATTGCTGTAACAGGTACTGCAAGTGCATCAATAATCCTAGCGCTGGTATTACTCATATCCAATACAGAGAGCCTAAGAATTCCAGTTACTTCTCTAGGACTTTGGATGTTTGCTTTGGTTGGCAAGACTCATGAGACTTCTGATGGCCGATTCCAAAGAGGTCGATTGATTGGTTATTTGACAGCTAACCCTGGTTGCCATTTTAGAGCACTAATGGCTGCACTAAAAATGAGCAATGGCCAAATTACACACCATCTTAGATTATTAGAAAACCAAGAATTGATATGGCGCATAAATGATGGAAGATTCGTTAGATATTATCCACTGAACAATTCATTATACCCTGGAATGAATCCTGAAGATTTGCCTATTCCGCCGCTATCTCCTGATCCAAATAGTTTGCAAGGCAAAATTCTGACTCTACTTGATGATGAACACCAACTAGGAGAGTTCCCTACTCAATCTGAACTGGCCAAAAAGCTAGAAAAGAGCCAACAACTTATTTCACACCATTTGAGAACTCTGCAAAAGTTTGGCTTAGTAGAGAAGCGAAAAATGGGTATTAAAAATCGATATAAATTAACCAAAGAAGCTCTGTTTTTGCTTGAAACCGATATGGAATTTACTAAAGTTAGAGATTAATCTCTTTTCTTACCACTCCATGATTATCTATTTTCCATGGAATATTACTCCAACCTATTGCTTCTAGTCGATTGATTACTTCGTGGCTATTTTGTGATGAATCAAGTATAATTCCAACCACTCCACCGCCACCGGCGCCCATCGCTTTCCAAGCACGCACAACTCCATTGTCCGATAACTCGTGTAGTTTATCTCTAAATGGCTCATGTAATTCAAGACCGAGAATATCTACTCCTGCTGAATTCATTTTCATTGCATTTACAACATCTGCAACTGATTCCGTCTTAATTCCTTTTGCCATCAACAATCCAGCTTCTCTAATCAAATCTAAGCCGTTAGTTATTTCTTCATCACCATCTTCAAAGCGTTGCCAAACGCTCTTATGTAAATCTCCTGAAACATGAGTTATATGGCTATTAAACAGTAAAAGATGATTCTCAAGCCAATTACAAAATTCAATTGATGGAGTAATCTTTTCGACTGAAACCGCTTCATCAGCAAAGGAAAGATGGTTTATTCCTCCCAAAGCACTAGCCCATTGATCTTGCCGTCCACCTTTATTTCCTAGTAATGCTTCAAACTGATAAGCAATTTCCGCAGTTTCAATAGGTTGCTGCGATGCACTTGTTATAGTTGAGATAAATCCTACATTCATAGCACCACTGGTACCTAAACCAGAACCGGTAGGCATGTCTGTTTTGTATGTCAAGGAGATTTTCCGATCATCATCAATTAGCATCTCACATCTTACATATTGATTGATTGCTATGTTTACTACTTCTCCTGTTTTTTGTTTACAATAAGTTGGAACATCAGTCCATCCTCCTGCTAAATCAATTCTTGAAGGGGCTCGAACTTCGATTCGTCGTGCCATGAAAACCCTACAAAGATTCGGTTCTTGAATAGTGGGATTGAAATGGAAACCTATTGTGGGAGGACTGTAGCGGATAGGAGGTGGTCATTTGAGTTACAGCATCCAAAGTGTCGATGAAAATTATTGGCAACGCAGATGGGATGAAGAGAAAGTATTCGTATCTAAAGCAAACGAGCAAAAACCTTCTTTCTATTGTCTTGAAATGTACCCCTACCCCTCAGGCAAGATGCATATGGGGCACGTACGAAATTATTCGATAGGAGACGCTGTTGCTCGGTACAAGCGTATGATGGGTTTTGACGTATTATATCCAATGGGATTTGATTCATTTGGGTTGCCAGCAGAAAATGCCGCTATCAAAGAAGGTGGCCACCCTCACGATATTACTGAAAAGAATATGGCTTCGATTACCAAGCAAATTAAACAAATGGGCTTCTCTTATGATTGGAATAGGATGGTAAAAAGTCACGATCCAAATTATTACAAATGGAATCAATGGTTTTTCTTAAAATTCTATGAGAGTGGTTTGGCATTCGAAGAATTTGCTCCAGTAAACTGGTGTGAACCTTGTAATACTGTTCTTGCAAATGAACAAGTCAAAGCTGGACGTTGTTGGAGATGTAATGGGCCTGTAGAACAAAAAGAAATGAGTCAATGGTTCTTAGATATCCCAAAGTACGCTCAGGAATTGGTTGATGGACTTGAACAAATACAATTTCCTGAAAATGTCGCTGCAATGCAGAGAGATTGGTTAGGTCGTTCCGAAGGTGCAGAGATAACCTTTGAGATTGAAGATTCAGATGAGACGATAACCGTGTTTACAACTAGGCCTGACACATTATTTGGGGTCACTTTCCTAACTCTGGCACCCGAGCACCCGCTGGCAAAAACATTGGTTACTGGTACTAAAAACGAGGCTGAATGGCAAGCACTATACAATGAAGTTTCAGTAATGACTGAATTTGATAGAATCAAAAATATGAATAAGAAAAAAGGTGTTCCACTAGGGAAAAATGCTATTCATCCGTTAACTGGAGAAAAAATACCAATTTGGAGTGGAAATTTTGTTATCGCTTCATATGGAACTGGCGCAGTAATGGCCGTACCTGCTCATGATGAGAGAGATTTTGACTTCGCAAAAAAATTCTCAATTCCGATTCGCCGAACGCTAGTTATGACAGAAAATGGCGATGCATCTGCTGATTTAACAAAGGCTGAAACCGATTATGGTTGGATGGTTAATACCGGAAATACAGATTTTGAAGGGTTGTATGGTGAACAGGCTATTACCGCAGTAATCGACGAACTGGAAAGTAAAGGTTCAGGAGAAAGAAAACTGAATTGGAAAATTAGACCATGGCTAATCTCTAGACAAAGATATTGGGGTACTCCAATCCCAATTATTCATTGTGATGAATGTGGTACTGTACCTGTTCCTGAACAAGATTTGCCTGTCGAATTGCCGAGAGATATTGTATTTGGTAAAGGTAATCCTCTAGAGACTTCTTTAGAATTCAAACAGGTAAAATGCCCTACTTGTGGTAAAGATGCAAGAAGAGAAACCGATACTATGGATACTTTCGTTGATTCCTCGTGGTATTTCTTGAGATTTACCGATGCGACAAATAATGATGAGTGTTTTTCCAAAGAATTGGCTGACCATTGGATGAATGTTGATTTTTACTGTGGTGGAATTGAACACGCACAAATGCATCTAATTTATGCTAGGTTTTGGACAAAGGCACTGCGAGATATTGGCCTCCACTCTAATGATGAACCATTCAACGAACTACTTTGTCAGGGGATGGTAAACAAAGCTGCACCATGGTGTGAATCTTGTTCAATTACCCTTAGTGTCGACCATGTTGGAATGCCTTGTCCTCAATGTGGCGATGCTCTGGCCATGAGATCTGCAAAGATGAGTAAATCACTTGGCAATACTGTATCACCTGAAGATATGATTGAAAAATATGGTGCTGATACAGTACGATTATTCATTTTGTTTGCTGCTAATCCGACTGCAGGCATGGACTGGTCTGATACTGCTCTTGAAGCAAATTATCGTGTGATGTTACAACTTCGAACAATGCCTGAAACAATATTGAATTGGGGTAGTGATGCTTCACCAATAGATGATTGGTTAATTGCTAGATTAAAACAGCGGGTTGCCGAATTTAGCGAAGCTATGGACAGTTATGATTTGAGAAGAGCTGTTGAAATTTCCCATTATGAATTGATTAAAGATGTCAACTGGTATTCAAGAAGAGGCGGAAATAATGCTGCTGTAGGAAGATTAGTCCTCGAATCATGGACTTATTTGATTTCAGTATCAACCCCTCACCTTGCTGAAGAGTGGGGTAGATGTTTATCTCTAGAAGAAATGGTGTCTGCCTCTGAAATGAGCGGCATCGAGCCTGTTTCTAAAGACGAAGAATACATTTTAGATTATGAATTTATTATGCGAGCAGTACTTGAAAATTCACGTAAAATAAAGTCAATTGCTGAAAAACACCTCGATGGTCAAGCACAAAAACTGACTCTAATTATTTCCCCTGAATGGAAAAACCAACTATCAAGAGCAGCGATAAACTATCTCAATGATGGTGGTAATGTAAAACAATTTATTCAAGAGTTAAAACAAATGGATTTTGTAAATGATGAAAATATTGGTCAAATTTTGTCATATTGGAATAAGAAGATGTTATCTCAAGTTTTCAAATGGGATGATAAATCAAAATCACTAATTTTGGATAATATTGATGAGGTTAAGTTGCTAAAAGAACGTGCATCATTTATTGCTAATGAACTTGATCTAAATGAAATCGAAGTAATTAGAGCAGAAGACTATCAGGGCGAGGATGGTAGAGAAAATTCTTCCTTACCACTAAGCCCAAGCATCAAATTTGCATAACTTGTAATGACGAGATAAATTCTGTAAATCGCTTTGAACTGTAAAGTCACTATTCTGTATAAATCAATAATTTTTATGCGATAGTTCAAAGATTGTCGCCGGCAAGAGTATAATGTGACATCAAAAACCCCACGTAAAAATTCTCGGTCACAATCTCGACAAAAACCTAAACGATATGGTACAACCAAAAAATCTGTCCTACTTGAAAGAAGCAAAGAATACATCGAGCAAGTAGAGAAAAGAGCAAATGATAGATTTGAGAGACAAGAAAAGCCCATGGGCTTTCCAAATTCTGCCCTTGAACCAAAGAAGCATTCGTTTGATTGGAAAAACAACCCTGTCCCATTGAAAGATGAAGAGACTTTAGCCAAATTTGTTATCAGAAAGGGCGAGTTTGGTTGGCTTGAAGATGAACGCGTAGAAGAAATCGGCAAATTTGTCAAAGACAAAAAAATGACTCTTGACCAGGCTCTATCTTTGCGCTCTGCACTGCTTCAACAAAAAACTGTATACGGGCATGGCAGACTAAAATCGAGATCTAAAGCATTATTTCGCTTATACAATGAAGGAGTAAATGTTGTTGACCTTTCAACACGATTCGACTTCCCTCCAATGAATATTTTTCGCGTGATTCTTGCGGAAAAGAGATGGTCAAAATCAAGAATAAAAGAATGTTTACGAGATCCAAGTAAAATGAAAAAGCGTGAGAGAGAAGAATTTGAAAAAGCAGAGGCCGCGGATAGAGTTTCAAATGTGGATCAATCAGAAACACATTCTAGAGCAGACCTATTTGAAGAAATACTAGCTGATTGGTTTGAATCTAGAGGCGTTAAAATTAGACGCCAAAATGAAATGGTCTCAGAACAAAAATTAGAACATGGACGCCCAATAAACACTCCAGACATCTTATTTCTTGACCATGTAGAAATTAATGGCCAACCTGTTGCTTGGATTGATGCTAAACACTTCTATGGTGCTGATGTTCAATTTCAAAGGAAAAAAATGACTAAACAAATGTCAAGATATATTGAGGAATGGGGCAGTGGTGCAGTGGTTTATCGTCATGGATTCAGTGAAAATTTATTCATACCAGGTTGTTTAATGCTAGATGCTGGAGTGCTTGATCTATCAAAAATGTCTTGATTTTAACAATCTATACCGGTTATGAGTGATTCTAGACCCTTTTCTGAGAACTTCGATTTTAGTAAGTCTAATTCTTCGTCAGACAGCATTCTATCAAGTTTTGTTGGTAAGATTACACAAGAAACGCCTAACATACAGAGTCTAATTCTAACATATGATTGTAGTTCAACAGATCTAACTATCGACATTACAACATCAAGAAATTGTTTTCTTTCTGGCTCGGAAATCAGTTCGGATTCTTGACAAAAATTACTTGATTGATCAAGAATATCTTTCCAGCGTGAATGATCCCATGGGCCGCTTTTTATTTTGTTCAACGCTTTATGGCCTGCCTTGGTGATTTTTGTTTGCCAAATTTCATCATCTATGTATTTTGATGTATGGCGGGATTCTTCGGGTTGCCAAACCAAAATTACTGGTTGTTTACACTTGAAACCGAGGCTAGTTCCTGAGGCGCCTGGTGCACCTGGCTGTAATCTAATCTCAACACCACCGGCGTGAATACCCAATACGTCTCCTAAACCAGAACCATTTAATCTCTCAATTCTATGACAAATACGATAATATTGATCAATATTACCTCGATTTGAAAATTTATGAAATGCCATAGCGACTCCGATTAAGCCTGCGGCAGACATCGCAAAACCCTGACTTGTCGGTAATTCAAGTGATACTGAAATGTCAAATGATGGATTATTATCCAATAATCTAGCATATACTAAGTCGTCAATTAGATCTCGGTAAAACTTGTCAGTATTTTCCATTTTATTGCCCTGATAATCAAAAACCGTTATACTGCTATCATTTATATCTCCATTAGGATCTTTGATTGAAAGTTTTACTGATACACCATGTTGAACATTTATCCCAACACCTCTACTGCCTTGATTACGCAATAGCCGCCCATCTTTTTCAACGGTGAAAAATAGAGTAATGTGACCTCCAACATGTGAAGTATACTCATTCTCCATAGTATTGCCATAAAATCAAGTCATTTGAAATATCTCATTAAATCCAATATTGATAGCATAAATCATGGGTGTAATTGAAAGTCAAGTAACTATTAGGTTAAGCATGGCCGGAAGTAGTATGCTGCCTCATGACAGAGGCCACCTCCTATGGACTGCAGAAGATGGCGTAAGCAGAAAACTGCTATCAAGCATGGATAGATGGGTTACTGCTATTCTTGCTGATGATGATATTGATAGCCCAATGTTTGGTTCTGGCGAAAAGATTGATTCAACCATTATTGCTAAGGGCGACGGGATAGTTGCTGGCACCGCTATGGTCGACCATCTAATCCAAATTTGGGCGCCTTCAATTCAAGTAAACTGGCGCGCTTTAGATGGGAAAAAAGTAGCTGAGGGCGAAGAAATTGCTCATTTGAGTGGATGTGGTGAAACAATTCTACTAATGGAAAGGAGCATATTGAACATTCTTGGTCACCTTTCTGGTATTGCAACTGAAACCAAAAAATGGTCTAGTAAGGCAGCAAAACAGGTAGCATGTACAAGAAAAACCACATGGGGTTTACTCGACAAGTGGGCTGTTCACTTGGGCGGAGGACTTACTCATCGTCTGACAAGAAATGATGCATTAATGATTAAAGAAAATGACCTTGCATCAATGGATGATACATCAATTGAAAATGACAAAAAAATAGCTCAGATTATTCAAACACTTGAATTCGATGAGATCTCATCATTTATTGAAATTGAAGTAAGAAATGAAAAAGAAGCCATTACTGCTGCTGCTGTATGGCAACAGACTCATGAAAATTCAGAAATAAAGCTAGTTGTGATGTTAGATAATTTTGGACCAGAGCGTTGTAAAGATGTCGTCAAACAATTAGAAGATATGGGGCTTAGAGAAGCCGTTATACTAGAGGCGAGTGGTAACATTACTTTTGAAAAACTTGGAGAATGGTTTGAGTGTGGAGTCGATGTCCTCTCAACTAGTGCAATAAATCGCGGCGTAAAGCCGCTTGATATTTCAATGATTATTGGTGATTAAATGGGCGAGTTTACAGCCGACGAAAGTCATCCAAGGTATAACTCGCTGTTAAGTCGACATAAATTAGAAATTGCGGCAAGCAAAGGTATGTTAGCTGATAGTGCGATGATTGCTCATGGACGCGGGGAAGCGTTTGATTATCTGTTGGGAGAGAAAAGTTCCAGCAACGCCATAATGGCAACAAAAAATGCTCTAGCCCATCTAAATGCTGCTAAAAGACCAATTATCACGATTAATGGCAACACCGCGGCACTCGCTGGAAAGGAATTAATGCAAATTGCTGAAGCATTAAATTGCCCTGTTGAAATCAATATTTTTTATCGAACCGAAAAAAGAATTATGGCAATTATTGAACACCTTGAGGCAATCAAAACTGAACATGGCATTTCTACTAAGATTCTTGGGCAGAAACCTGATGCTAAGATTCCAGGGCTTGAAGGTCCACGAGCAAACTGTTGTCAAGATGGTATTTTTTCGAGTGATGTAATTCTAGTTCCTTTGGAAGATGGCGATAGATGTGAAGCATTGGTCAAAATGGGTAAAACCGTAATAGTGGTAGATCTAAACCCAATGTCTCGCTCAGCAAAAATGGCTTCAATAACAATTGTAGATGAGATTTCCAGGGTTGCTAAAAATATGATTAATTTAATTGAAAGTGACTATGATGATGAAATAGATATTAATTTTGTAAATAAGAAGAATTTGCAAGATAGTATCAATATTATTGCAGCGAATTATACGAGTTGAATCTATAAATTCAACAAAATATGAGAATGTCGGGGTAAATGTTTTATCATCAAAGGTTAGATTAATTCTGAAAATAGATGGGAAGAGAACTTGGCAATAGCCCAAAAAAAGGTACTTTTGGTACTAATATTTCATTCGATATCGAGGAAACCTCTGCCCCAGTAAGGCGAAGGTCTCGGCAACAAAATAATCAAGACGATGTGAAGGTTGATGAAGAAGAAAGTCTAACTGGCTGTCCAGGCTGTGGATCACCAATAAATCAAGAAGAATGGTTAGATTGCTTAGTAGGTTTTGTATCAGGTGCGCATGAATTTGAAATTGGAAATCCAGTTAGAGCAAGAATTGTACAAAATCTGCGTAACCAAACTTCAAAAATGAATTTGCCAAATCCAAGTGATAGATGGGAATTAGCAGTGGTTGAGAAACTTATGACCGAAATTGAAAGAATTGTTTTGGCAGAAGTAACTCGAAATAATCAAAAGCAGGTTGCTGATTCTGGATTGACTGAAATTGAACGGCAAGAATTGATCGCTGAAACTGAAGCAAGAGTGATCAATACTATGGCACTTGAAATCCAAGAAGCTGTGATAGCTGATTTAACCCCAAGACTCGAACAAGCAATTAGAGCCCAGGTTGAGAGAGAATTATGGCAACAATTCGCACAAGAA
>JAKUNX010000051.1 GCA_022451835.1 Candidatus Poseidoniaceae archaeon | reverse complement strand
ACATCAAAATAAGATACACAAAGATCTTAATGAACAAGAACTAATTCAAATTCTTTCATCTCACCAAGGTGAAAAATTACTGCTTTTATCTCCTATGGGGGGTCAAGGATTTTTGATTGGCCGAGGCAATCTACAACTGTCCCCCGAAGTACTACGAATAATTGGAATTGATTGCGTCCTTGGTGTGGCAACCCCGGCTAAATTAATCGGACTATCAACTCTTAGAATAGATACGGGTGAAGACACATTAGATGAAGAATTTAGAGCTAGAAAATTTGTTAAAATGCTACAAGGTTATAGAACAACCAGAGTAATTAGAGTCTCTGACATCTAATTACAGATCCATTCCCGAGGCAGCCATTAATAATCCAAGGAACGGCGGGCTCGGTTTTCCTGGCCGTGTTTTAAACTCAGGATGGTATTGAACGCCAACATAATATGGATGCCCATCCAACTCGAAGATTTCACATCGTTGACCAGTTTCATCCTTTCCAACAAATTTTAATCCAGCGGACTCGATTTGTTCAATTATATCTGGATTTACCTCATATCTGTGGCGATGTCGCTCATCTACAGAATCCCCATCACCATACAAGCGTTTAATCTTACAATCATCAACTTGCCATATTGTTGGCCTACTACCTAATCTCATAGTACCACCTAAATGAGTCTTAGAAATTTCAGGCATAAAAATAACTGCAGGATATTCAACATTTTCATCAAATTCCGTTGAATTTGCTCCAGAGATTCCCAAAACGTTTCGACAAAATTCAATCGTTGCAACTTGTAATCCTAAGCAAATACCAAGATAAGGAACATTATTTTCTCTTGAATATTGAGCAGCAACGACCTTTCCTTCGATTCCTCTGTCACCAAAACCACCAGGCACCAAAACCCCATCAGATGATTTCAAAAGACCCCACGCTGTTGAGAAATCTTCCGCATTTTTTGTTTTCCAACTACTTTCTAAATGACTCGCTTCAATCCAGTTAATCGTTAGTTTACGCCTAACTTTCATTGCAGCATGTTGCAAACTCTTAATCACGGAAAGATAAGCATCCGATAAATCAGTATATTTTCCAACCATAGCGATTGAAACATCTTCAGTTAACTTGTCCAAATCATAAGCCATAGCACGCCATTCTTTCAGCATACTAGTGCCATTACAATCAATATCAAGGATATTACACAAACCCTGTTCTTCAAGCATTAATGGGACGTGATAGATATTTGGAACATCGTGAGTAGACATTACAGCATCTGGTGACACGTGGCAAAAAGCAGCTAATTTTTCCTTTGTTTCTTCAGTCATCGGCTCAGTTGAGCGACAAACCAAGATATCAGGAGTTATCCCCAAACCTCTTAATTCTTTAACAGAATGCTGAGTGGGCTTGGTTTTTTGCTCTCCAACAGGGCCCATTACCGGAACTAATGAAACATGAACAAAGGTTACATTTTCTCTTCCAACTCTAAATTGAAATTGTCTCAAAGCCTCAATATAAGGTGCAGACTCTATGTCACCAACAGTTCCACCCAGCTCAATGATACACGCATCAGGGGCACCTTCCATACCATCTGCAGGCATATGTGCAACTCGCTCTATCCAATTTTGAATTTCATCAGTAATATGGGGGATTACTTGTACGGTTTTTCCAAGATAATCGCCTCTTCTTTCCGCTTCGATGACTTTGGAGTAAATTTTTCCAGTAGTTAAGTTGTTATCTTTACCTAAATTCAAATCAAGGAATCTTTCATAATTTCCTAGATCTAAGTCTACTTCTCCTCCGTCATCTAAGACAAAAACTTCGCCATGTTCAAACGGCGACATTGTGCCTGCATCACTATTCAGATAAGGATCAATTTTGATTGAAGTCGTTCTAAGGCCGGCACTTTTCAACAATACTCCAATACTACTTGCAGTAACGCCTTTTCCAAGTCCAGATAAGACCCCGCCGCTGACAATTACGTATTTCATCATGTACCAACGGGATTTTTACCACCGATGCCTCCTTAATCAACATATCCGAGAAATCAATACTTTGACATTTTATTTTCAGACTTTTATAGCGAATTATCAATAGGTGTCTATTTTGTCATTATATTGAGCAACATGGAAAGCATACCTGAAACCATGATGGCCTGGAAAAAAACCAGGCCTGAATTCGGTGGGTTTGAACTCCTTGAATCACAAGTTCCTAAGCCAAATCAGGGAGAAGTTCTAGTTAAAACACATTCAACATCGATTTGTGGTACTGATTTACATATTTGGAAATGGGATGACTGGGCAGCAGAAAATGTACCCACTGGAACAATTACTGGACATGAGACTTGTGGCACTGTAGTTGGATTAGGGAAAGGAGTATCAACCCATCAAATTGGCGATAAGATAGCAGTAGAATGCCATTTGGCTTGTTGGAATTGCGATAGATGTGATGAGGGTAATGCGCATATTTGTGAAGAGGGCGAAATATTTGGAGTACATTCAGACGGTGCTTTTGCACAATATTTCACAATCCCTGCAGTAAATGCACGACATCTACCAGAAAATCTACCCTTGGAATTAGCATCTATTCAAGATCCTCTTGGAAACGCTATTCACACTTTGACCGGAGGCCCGGTTAAAGACGCAACAGTTGCAATTCATGGACTAGGACCAATTGGTTTATTTGCGGTAAATGCGGCAAAAGCGATGGGCGCTAAATTAGTAATTGCGATAGATTGGGATAATCAAACTAGAATGAATTTGGCAAGAGAGTTAGGTGCAGATGTCGTGCTTGGTAAAGACGACGATATCATAGAATCAGTTTTGTCTCACACTAATGGTAAAGGAGTGGATAATAGTTGTGAATTTTCAGGCTCTCCAACCGCTTTATCTAATACAATTTATTCAACAAGAATGGGTGGCTATGTTAACATTCTATCAGTGTATGGCAATAAATTAACAGAAGTTCCAATGAACGATGTAGTGTTTCGCTATCTACATGTTAAAGGCATTAATGGACGTAAGATGTGGTCGACATGGGATAAGATGCATGAGCTATTAAGCGCAAATAAAATCGATATTAACACATTAGTGACTCATAGGATAAATTACCAAGAATATCCAAAAGGTGTTGAATTAGCTATGAGTGGCGATTGCGGCAAAATTATAATGGATTTCTAAGCATCTACCCATTTGTATTTTCTAGCGCCTTCTAACACTCCAGACTCACCAATTTCGACTAAGGCAAACTCGCCTTCAGGAGCTATTACACTACCATTTTGTAGTCCCTTGTGTAGGTTTTCATAGGTGATGTGATCAATCGCAATTCTACCTGCCAATCTCTCAAACAAATGCCATCTAGAGACAACTTCACGCCATCTTGGCGAGACCTTTCCTTCGAAAACCTTAGCCTTCGCACCCGAACCATAACCACATAAACCAAATAACATGTTATCTAGATTGACATTTTCTTCTAAGTCAGACTCAAAAGTGGACATAAGCGCGAGGAAAATCGAACCAGTGTATTGATTTCCAATCAAACTACTAGCCCGTTGACCTTTTTCAATACGGCTTGCGTGAAATTCCATATATTGAGGAGTCTTTGAAATTGCTCTGCGATAACCATCCATCGCCTTTTCCCATATTTCGATAATTACTGGATCATCGGAGTTATGAGGTTCTGGAGCCGGTCCTAATTGTTTAGCAACATCAACCCACATCTCGGTATCCTCTCTATCATGTCTAAACACGTCAGGGAACATCCTTTTTGCTTGATAGGCATATGGTAAATGCATAATTATTCTCTCCCACTGCTCGGTGAATCTTTCATCATCTTCAGGATTATATCTTCCTGAACGTTCAGCTTTTTGTCTAAAGTTGTGGAAAGCCTGCCTCACTGCTTGTTGGTAACAACGGTTGGAGAATTGGCCATCAAAAACAGGCTCGTCACGATGAACGCTAACCTTTTCTTCACCATGTGCGAAAATACCTAATTTTCTAACAGTTGAAGCCGGCAAATGGCGAATCATACGCGCAACAATACCCTTCTTAATTGACTGACCCGCTTCTTGAGCAAGAGTCATAACATTGCTGATAATCGATTTAACCGAAACCTCTCTACGAGGCTTGAAGAAATCATGGACAGGAGTTGTTGATACACCAATTATGTCAGGGATCTCTAACAAACGAGGATTTCTTCGGATTAAAATGGCTCCACCCCCGGCTCCTTGAGTGTATTCTCCAGCAGATTCAAGTGCATACTTTGCATTATCTGAGAAAATCACAATACCAATCCTTTCATCTTCATCAGTTGAGCGAGCAGCCCAATCAAGAGTATTATGCATGGCATCAACAGCGCCTATACAAGCAAAAGTCATGTCAACAACATCACAATTTCTAAAACAATCAGCACCATATCTCTCAGAATATCTTTGAGTCAACATGTCAACAATATATGTTGCAGTTGGTTTAGCACCATCTAGTGCAGACTCTGTACCAAGATACATACGTCCGATATTATTTGGATCTAAACCATTTCTGTCAATCAAATTCATTACAGCATTAGCCCCCATCGTTGCAGTATCTTCGTGGAAATCTGGTATTGACATCGCCTTTAGACCAAGACCCTTGTTTAACTTGCCATAATCTTCTCCTCGAAGGTCAGCAAAATCCTTCATATCCATATACAATCTTGGAAAATGAATTGCAACATCGTCAATGCCTACACATACAGAATTTTCGGCTCCCATCAAATTTTGCGAGATTTACGAGTATTTGAATGCCTATCTTGCATCCATAGCATAAATATACGTTTTATTACATCTCGTCTTCAGGCAACTCCGGCATTTCTAAATCTTGCTTAGCCCACAAAACATCATCTATTCTAAGGACGGAAATTGCTACTTCAGTAGCACCAATCAGTGCCTGTTTAACAATCCCCTGGGGTTCTAATACCTCTAAATCTAACATATTTCCTGGTTTGCCAGTCGTCAAATTAATTCCTATTTGGTCAGAATTAGAGTTGGTTTGTTCCGCAACAACGTCTAGTAATGCAGATATTGGGTCAATTCCAGCATTTTCAGCAAGTACCCTAACAATTACCTCAATTGCATCCGCATAAGCCTCTATGGCTAATTGCTCACGACCAGGAATTGTTTCAGCATAACGCCTCAATCTACGTGCTAGAGCAACATATGAGGCACCACCTCCACATACAACAAAACCATCTTCGATTAATTGTACACTTACCCCAAGAGAGTCATCAAAGCACCGTTCAACCTCACCAAGAATGTCTACAGTACTTCCTTTGGCTACAATAGTTGCAGCTTTGCCATCACTTTCAACAATCCAAAAATCCTTCCCATCAATATTGATGTTTTTACTTGAAACCAAATCTCCAATATCATTAACCCGACTAGTTTGAATTGAATTTACCAATCTAGCGCCACATGCTCTTGCAAGCATATTCAAATCACTTCTTGCAACTCTACGAAATGCTTGAATTCCCTTTTCAACCAGATAACTTTTCACATCATCATCAATACTTTCACGGCATGCTAATACATCAACACCATGTTCAACAATTTTGTCAACTTGTTGCATAAGCATCTTTCGCTCTTCTTGTCTAAAGGATTCAAGTATGCCAATACTTCCAACATTTAATTTCAAGTCAGTAGACACATTTTTCTTTTCTAATCCCCCATCGACTAGAAGAATTTTCCCACCTAGAACTTCTTTCTTCATATCACTGGAGATTCGATTTTTTGGCAACATTAAACCCTTAAACACCTTCGAATCTTCTACTCTGCCACCTGTTTGAGAAATCAATTTTATCTTTGACATGTCGACTGAGTTATTCTCGTCTACTACTATTTGAACAGCATCAAGTGATACTTTGGCAATCACTTCCTGCATTGAATAGTGTCCTTTTCCGGCGAGTGAAGTTTTGACAACAGTTTCATTTATTTTAGCGTTTGAATTTAGTTTAATTTCAGGAATACATTGCAAAACATATTGCTCAGCCTTACGATAACCCCTGGCTATAGTTGAGGGGTGAATTCCTTGGAGCACTAATTGCCAGGCATTTTGCAACATCTCGCCTGCTAAAATCACAGTACTTGTCGTACCATCTTTAGCAATTCTATCCTGGGTTGATGAAGCATTAATCATCATCTTTGCCACTGGGTGCTCAACCTTAGCGGTTTCAAGAACGGTAACTCCATCATTAGTCACCAACGTCCTTCCTTCATCATCAATCAATAGTTTATCCAATCCCTTTGGGCCAAGAGTAGACCTGATCGCTTCAGAAAGAGCCAACGCCGCTTGAATATTTTTTTGCAACGCCTCTCGGCCATTTGAACGAATCGTATCTCTGAGGATTGGGGCTTCGCTCATGGCAACCCCACAACCATCTAAGAAATAAGTGCGCCTCAATCTTCATCGACGACTTCAAAATCAGCATCGACGACTTCATCGCCACCAACATCGATATTTCCATCATCTTCAGAACCGTCTTGCTCAGCCATTTCAGCTGATGCAGCCTCGTAAAGTTTAGCAGATACGCCATGCATTGCCTCTTCGATTTCCTTGACTTTCGCTTGAATTGCAGCCTCATCGACAGCGTCGATATCTAGCGGTTTACCATCTTCATCTTGAACCAATTTTTCTAATTCATCCAAACGCTCCTTAACAGGGTTAACATCATCATCCTCTAGTTTATCAGAAGATTCATCTAAGGTTCGCCGTGTTTGATATAGTACTTGATCAGCCATATTTCTTAATTCAACCTTGGCCTTTCTTTGCTTGTCTTCTTCAGCGAAATTTTCTGCTTCAGCAATCTTAGCTTGTATTTCATCCTCAGAAAGCGAGGTTTGTGCTTCAATCTTTACAGATTGTTCCTTACCGGTCCCCATATCTTTAGCACTAACATTAACAATACCATTTGCATCGATATCAAAGGTAACTTCGATTTGTGGAACTCCTCTTGGTGCAGCAGGGATACCCATCAAAGTGAACTCTCCCAGTGTTACATTGTCCTTAGCAAATTCTCTTTCCCCTTGCAGTACATGAATAGTGACTGCTGGCTGATTGTCAGAAGCAGTCGAGTAAATTTCAGAACGTCGAGCAGGAATAGTCGTATTTCTCTCAATCATAGTTGTCATTACGCCACCTAGAGTTTCTATTCCAAGGGTAAGTGGTGTAACATCGAGTAGCAAAATATCAGAAACGCCCTCATCACCAGCAATAATACCAGCTTGTAGTGCGGCACCCATTGCCACTGCCTCATCAGGGTTGATGCCTTTGTATGGTGCTTTACCAGCTTCTTTTTCTACGGCCGTTTGAACCGCAGGAACCCTTGTTGAGCCACCCACTAAAATCACTTTATCAACATCACCTTTCTTAACTCCAGCATCTTTCATTGCCTGTCTGGTTGGAGCCATAGTTTTCTCAATCAATTTAGCAATCAAACTTTCGAATTTTGCTCTAGTTAATGCTATGTCTAAATGTTCTGGTTGCCCATCAACCATGGTAATAAATGGCAAATTTATTTGAGTTTGTTGAGTCCCAGACAATTCGATTTTTGCCTTTTCAGCGGCTTCTTTCAATCTTGACATTGCAGTCAAATCCTTCGCCAAATCAATTCCGGTATCTTTCTTGAATTCCTTTACTAGCCAGTCAATAATTTGCTCATCGAAATCATCACCACCAAGTTTATTGTTTCCAGCAGTAGCCTTTACCTCGATTTGTGGTTGCCCATCAACTTGATAGATTTCGAGTATTGATACGTCAAAGGTTCCACCTCCAAGGTCATAGACAAGAATAGTTTGATCATCTTCTTTATCCACACCATATGCTAATGCAGCTGCAGTTGGCTCGTTGATAATTCGCAAAACTTCCAAACCAGCAATACGACCAGCATCTTTAGTTGCAGTTCTTTGAGCATCAGTAAAATATGCAGGACATGTAATTACTGCCTGATTTACTTCAGAGCCCAAATACGCTTCCGCATCAGCCTTCAATTTTTGTAGAATGAATGCAGAAATTTCTTGCGGAGTATACTCCTTTTCATCAATTTTTGAGTTCCAATCTGTACCCATATGACGCTTTACAGACAGGAGAGTTCTCTGCGAATTTGTTACTGCTTGTCTCTTGGCAGTTACTCCAATCAATCTCTCCCCGCCATCTTTTGCAAATGCAACCACTGAAGGGGTTGTTCTAGCTCCTTCTGCATTGGCTATTACGACAGCCTCGCCATTTTCTATTGTTGCAACACAACTATTTGTCGTTCCCAAATCTATTCCTATTACTTTACCCATTTTTTCACTTCCTTTTTATTTTCAAAATATTGGAATTCCACCATCATCCTCATCATCATCATCGTCACCCAAGTCTAAACTGACTTCGGCAGAAGGAGCATCATCATCAATATCTCCTAAAGCAGAGCCCTGTGGCGTCAACTTCAACGTAATATCGAGAATCCCATTATTCAATGACCAACCTACAACATCTTCACAAGGATGTGGCAATTTAATCCTAGCCATTGGTTTAGTTTGTGTTTGTTTCATTATTTCTAACAAAGAACCACCCTTAGATAGGTTCATTTCCATCTGCATCTCCTTAACCTCGCCCTTTAGGGTGAAATCAATAGTAATTGACATGTTCCAACCATCTAGATAAAAGTCATCATTTGGCAATTTTAGTACCTCATCACCATCATCCTCTATTTCTGGAGTTTCGACTTCTACTGGGGCAGCATCAACCTTTACATCCATGCCTAAGTTGCCAAGAATGTCCTCAATCGACTGTCCAGATTGGAACATTTTGCTTAAATTAGAGAGATCAAAGTTGAAATTCACATCCCCACTGCTTAATTTATCAGCATCTAATCCCATTTTTTCGAATTGAGATTTGAATTGCTTCATTAATCCTTTAATCTGGTCTTTATTCAGCGACATCCCCATGTTTCTAAACATCTCAACCAAGCGGTCAATCATCTGTTCTTCCCAATCATCACCTTCAATCATAAGACCACTACTTAACCATCGGTTACATAGTGCCCAAAAGGTCCACATATATCAACATCACGAAAAAATCACGTCCAAATCTACTCCGATTTACGGATTCTTACAACGCCAATAATTATTATCGCAATAACACTTAATGTCAAAATATTGGCGAAAATCATAGCAGTTGATTTTATCGCAATCCCGTAAATTAACCATAACGACAACGAGAATGCCACAATGGAAAATGTTGGCAATGAAATCCCGTCATGGCGTTTGTGCTTCCAAACTTCGACAATTTGAGGGCCCCATGCTAGTACTCCAATAACTCCTGCCGCGATTCCGATGCCCTCGATTAACCATGAAGCCATCCAATCACCTATTTCGATTCCATTCCGCAGCTGGCTTGGATAAGACGATCTTGTCGATACAAGCCCAAGGGATGTCTCTTGGCTTGCTTTCTCCGACCACATGCATGTGAAGGTTAGCCCCATGACCAATTGTTAATTCAGCATTTTTACTTCCAATTTTTATCGATGCAGTAGATGGCTGTTTGTCGAAAACAGAGAAAAGACTGCGTTTGTGCATGGTATTTCCGGTAACTTCACAGTCACGCTGGTCAAAAATTTCTGCCAATTGTTCGCCAAGTCCAAGCGATAAAACATCTCCTTTATTCATTAAACCGCCATACATATGAACCTCGTCCCAAGTGTTAAAACCATTCATTGTGTCGACCAATTCTTGATTTACTTCACCAGGATTATTCGTTTTGAGGATGTCGAGAAAACCCTTCTCATTCACCATTTCAGCCGCTAAATCTTTGGGTATTTTTGGCCATTCAAGTTTTTGATGCGTCATTGCCACAATTACTCTTGATTCTGGCATTTCATTATCTGATAACCCAGCCCTATTCTTGTGTAATTCTAACAACAACCTTGCCTTTCGAGCAATTCTGTCTGCTACTCCATCATGACTATGTTCTTGGCCATTTTTCCTCTTTTGAATAAAGTGATGTTGCTTATTGATTCGAAAAGATCCGGCCCAATGTTTTTGCTCAACAACTAATATTGTGTTGCCGCCAATGATTACCATATCTATTTCTCTTCTACCTCCGTCTGGGTCAGGTATTCTCACCGATTCGAAAACATTCCAACCATTACCCTTTCCAGCCGCCCTCGACAGTTTGGCAAGACGCATTTCTGCTAACTCACCAGCTCTGTGTATGTCATCATGGGGGAATTTTTTTCTGCGTTGTAAGAGCCAAGATAGACGCTTAAAAAAACTCATGAAGACACCTTACAGTAATTCTGCTACACTATTGACAATAATAGTTGGCATTTGTTCAGCCCCTTCATCTAATTGAGCAACATCCTCCAAAGTCGCTTCACCAGATAGTACCAAAACGCCAACACAACCAGCACGATTCGCCATCGCAATATCTGTGTATAACCTGTCACCAACCATGGCACATTTTTCAGGATCTAACCCCAATTCTTCGATTTTATGCATTATCATCCCGGCATTTGGCTTACCAGTTATGTGTTCAGGATCAACCCCCGTGGTGACCTTTAACATTGCTAAATACGCACCAACATCAGGCAACCCCCCATCTGGTGATGGGCAAACCATGTCAGGATGACTAGCTACAAGAGGCACTCCTGCATGCAGATGGATACTTGCAATAGATATTTTCTCATAGTTAATTTCTGTATCATAGCCAAGCACCACATATTCAGGGGTTTCACTATTGGTGGCGATTCCACGCTCTTCTAACATCTCTCTCATACCTTCAGTACCAATTAACCAAGTTTGAGAGATGTCATTTTTTGCTAACCATGAAAGCAAATCATGAGTTGATAATAATACATCTTTTTCTTCTGCAGGAATTCCAAAATCATGTAATTTCTTTAGGTATTGATTAACCGAACGACTTGAATTGTTTGATAAGAAAAACCGCTTAACACCTTTTTCATCGCAACGCTCTAGAAATTCTAATGCGCCTGGAATCAAATCCCCTCCAAGATAGATTGTGCCATCTAGGTCTAGGAAAACTGCATCAACACCATCTAAGTTATTGTCCATATTATCACCTAAAACATCAGCGTTTTGAACATAAACCATGGCGAATGCAGGTTTTCTTGAGCCTCTTTAGAAGCAATCATTTCAGTCATCATTTCTTGAATTTGAGGCTTCTTACTTGCTTTACCGACAAACCAATTTAATAGCCATTTTTTCCGACTTAATTTCTGCATACGATA
>JAKUNX010000050.1:5513-11391 GCA_022451835.1 Candidatus Poseidoniaceae archaeon | reverse complement strand
GCTGCACCATCGACTGAAACTGAGACTGCCAGACTAGCCCAACCAATGCTTTCACCTTGGGTCATCGTAGTGATGGCAAGATTGTCATCTGCGGCCGTAGATGGCGAACCTGCTGCATCATTACTATCAAAAGTATACAAATCTAAATCTCCATCTGTATTTGATTCAGCGAGATTTGCTGCCCAAACGTATAATGTTCCAGCAAGTACTACTGTAATTGCTACCATCAATATGGTTGCAATAACTGGGCTTACCGCATCTTCTTCTCTTAACTCTCTTATTCTCTTTACGTGGCCGGTGCGCATGTCCTACGTACAGTACGAAAGATTATCAACATTTTTCCTTCAAATTTTTTCGTTGATTACAGTTTCAAAAAGTGCTGTTGGGTTTCAATTGTTTTAGGGTCTGGATCATATTTAGCAAGTTCTTTTTCTTCTTGTTTTACTTTGTCCATATTTTGTAACATCAATGAAAAAATCGTTAACGGCAATATCAAGACGAAGGTCTTTACCTCAACCGGCTCATAGATAGTTAATTGATTGCCAGTGAATAATAATCCGGCAATAACAAAACCGTAAGCGGCAAAAATTGCAGAAAATACTGCCGGCAGCATTTTGTTAATTCCCATCGTGAAAAATAGCGCAAATAATGCGGCAATACCACTCCATAACTCACTACGCTCAACATCAAAACCATAGTTATTCAATGTCTCAATTCCGGTTGAAAAGGTAATGAAAATAAATGCTGAAGTAAGTAAGCGAGCTGAAAGAAGGACTGACGTTGAAAGAATTAAGCCAAAAGCGAAACAAACAATTGCAGTAATTTGCAGAGGATTTAGTGCTAACCCCAATTCATTTACAACCGGAATAATTTCTGGTGCAAGCACATAGCCAATCGCTCCGCCTACCATCAATGTTACAACTTGTAACCTTCGATAACCCTGAGTGAAAAGCATAGAAGAAAGTAAAGCAATAGGTATTGCAGCAGAGATGCCAAGTTCTTCGAGTTTAACCGAAAGTTGACTTGAAAGTTGCTCAATATCCATGCTAAACAAAATATCGTGTAGAGGATAAGTAATGATATTTACTCGAGAAATGGCAATTTTCCTTGTCGCATTTAACAGTAATGATTGAAAGCCGAATTTCTATGGCTAAAAATGCCGAGGGTGTATCATGAGTGAGGAAATTGACTGGGATAGTCTAACATTTTCCCTTACTCCAACCGATACTATGTACATAACTGAAACCGGTATAGACGATGCTTGGATGCCTGGCGAGTTATTTCCTTATGGTGATATGAAAATCTCTCCAGCGGCTGGAGTATTAAATTATGGTCAAGGGTTATTCGAAGGAATGAAAGCGTATCGTACATCCAAAGGCCGAGTAGTTTTCTTTAGACCTGAAGAAAATGCTCGACGAATGCAGCGAGGCGCAGATCGATTGAAAATGCCTCCAGTACCTGAATCAATATTCGTCGATGCGGTCGAACAATGTGTACAAGCAAATCTTAGATGGTTGCCGCCAATGGGCAGAGGTGCAATGTATGTACGGCCCCTACTGATGGGTTCTGGCCCAATTCTAGGTGTCGCACCTGCTCCGTCTTATCGATTCTTAGTCTATGTCACTCCTGTTGGTCCTTACTTCAAAGGTGGTGTAAAAACGATTGATTTACTAATTTCAGATATTTATCACCGTGCTGCCCCCGGTGGCTCTGGTGGAGTTAAAGCAATTGGCAACTATGCGCCTGGCATGATGCCAAGCAAGGATGCTAAATCAAAAGGCTATGCTGAGATAATCTACTTGGACGCTGAAACCCATACTTGTATCGAAGAAGTAGGCGCTGCTAATTTCTTCTGCGTCAAAGATGGTGTATTGTATACGCCTGAATTGACTGGTACAATTTTACCTGGAATAACTCGTGATAGTATTATTCAACTTGCTCGGCATGATGGAATAGAAGTGCATGAAACTAAAGTTACTGCTGAATTTGCCATGAGTGCAGATGAGGCTTTTTGTTGTGGTACTGCAGCAGTTATCTCGCCGATTGGCTCGATTACTCAAGGCGATGTCAAAGCCACTTATGGCGATGGAAAGCCTGGTCCTATGACTGAGAAATTATACAATCAGTTGGTTGGAATTCAAAATGAAACTGAAGAAGATATCTTCGGTTGGCTGCACGAAGTACCGCTTTGATTAACGCTTCTTGAAGCCTGAACGCTTCTTGAAACTTGATTGCGATTTTTGTTGTCCAGATCTTTGTCCACGTGATTTTCTTTGAGAGCGCCCTCGCTTATCGCCAGTTTTAGGACCTTCAGCAACTCTCTGAGCTTCATTTTCTTTCGCATCTTTTTGCATTTGGCGCCATTGACCACCAATCATTTGGAGCAATTCTTCTTTATTGCTAGCACCAATAGATTGTTTAGCGCCTGTACGTGAAACCCATAATCTACCTTCTTTACCGTATGGCCTGTTAGGATGAGAAATATTTTCCTCACGCTTGATTTTCTTTAACCCAACACGTCTTGCAGCATAGAATAATCCTTCTAGATCGGGTTTTAGAACTGAGGAATCTCTTGGAACTCTGCGGCCACTACGACGTGAAGTCTTAGCATCAAAATATCCAGGCCAAACACAAATTCGGTCAGGATTGTGGTCCATTGTTTCACCTTGGCGCAAAGAACGCAACCTGCGTTCACTCGATTAGCACGCCGTTGATGACACCGTCCTTACCTGGACGAGAAGTAACTCGAACACGACCTTTGTCGGTTTCGATGATAGCGCCCTTGACCAGTACGTTTCGACGCACATAGTTAGGGTCTGATTCGTTCTCAACAACATTCTCAATAGTTCCCATTGTGGTCTTTCCAGTCTTTGGGTCATTGATTGAGACTCTATTTTCAGATAGAACACGAACTAGAGTATTACCGCCAGTTCTGCGGTAAATCTTTCTCTTTGGCTCACCAATTTGAGCGATTTGCTTTTCAGTAGAGATTTCAGTAGAGCGCTTACCGCGAGCCTTTACCAATCTTCCACCACTTGGTTTTCTGCGTGAAATTCCGTGCCATTGAGCCATTGTGTTGTCTCCTTGCAGGACACACCGACTGGCGAGGGATATATGAAAGCAACCCTCATTCACATACTGTGATTATCTGAGAAATTATCGTTCCATCATTCATTTCAAGTGTCGCTTCAACTTTATCGCCAGCATATAGTTGAGCAACCCCTGAAGGCGTGCCTGTGAACAAATAATCACCAGCCACTACCGGTGCCCATGATTGTAGACTTGTCATTTGTTGACTTGGAGATATACTCATTGTCGAAAGATTTGCTGATTGGCGTAGTTCACCATTGACCAATAATTTGAGAGAGTATTGGCCATTGCAAATTTCATCAAAATTTCCTGAAAAAGGATGTAGTCCTCCAATTACTCCGCTGCCTTTGAAACACTTACCTTTTGACCAAGGTAGTTGATCTGCGCGTAACTGTGACTGAGTTTCTCGATCGGTCAAATCCAATCCTACTGCAATTGCTTCCGGTTGCAAATCATTACCTAATTTGATGACGCATTCGATTTCATGATGGACGCTTCCAGGATGCGGGGAAACTTGTATTGGACCACTACGCTGTATGCAATTATTAGGTTTAACAAAAAATACTGGCTCTGTTGGTTGCTCGTTACCCAATTCTTTGGCATGTTTAGCAAATGTACGGATTGAACACCATAGAGCCATGTCTCTGCCAGTATTAACCGGCTCATCAATCACTCGCTAGCAATAACTGTCAAAGACTTGTACAAAGAGGCCTCATAATGAGCAAGGATTGGAGTATCCGAAAGCGACGTCCGGTGCGCAGAAAACATATTGCCCCATTACTGAAGGCACTTGAACAGTCTCTGGGAATTGATCTCTCGGTTGATGGTGCGTTTCTTGAGATGGCAGAATATGGCCCGTGGCAGATGGTATTTGTCAACAAGGTGGCTAAAGCAATCGAGGTCAAAAATGATGATAAAGAACGCTTTGCTTTCTTAACGCTCCGAGGTTTTCTAGAACATAATGACGCGGCAAAATGGGTTGAAGTAGACCATGGCGCAATTCCATTTTTGATGAATGGAGCTGATTGTATGGTTGCGGGAGTTCAGGCTGCAGATGAGACTATTGAGAAAGGCGAGTTGGTCTGGATTAGAGATATGACTCATAAGAAACCATTAGCGATTGGTTGGTCAATAATGGCCGGTAGTGAAATGGCTGAAGCAAGTAAAGGCAAAGGCATCAAAACTTTGCATTGGTTTGGCGATGAGTTGTGGGAAATGGAACCTTAACGGCACAAATGCTCGACCAGACGTTCAACAAAACGACGCTGTTCAATATCCCAATCCTGCAAGGTAACTGTGCAAGATCCGCGTCGGACTGGCAACTTTCCATCAACAAATCCAGCTTGGGTTAAATCACTAGCAACTAGTGGGAGTGACTTACCTTTGAAGTAGACCTTGCAACCATTTTCAACTATTTTGACATAACCAAATTCAAATTCCAATTTTTCTTTAGATTCAGAAAATTCCACTCCGCCTGCTGCCAAAAATCGCTTGATAGCAGAAAATATTCCTGTTGAATCTGCAGCATCACTAGCCAAGCCACCATAGGCTGACAAGAAGGATAGTTCAGTGGAGTTTTGTTCTATAAGATGATCAAAATCTCTGGACTTTGAATCTTTTGAACTCATATCTCCACCAGTATATGCCAGTAGCCTGATTCTTTTGGTTGTAACGGCTTATGTTCTCGGTTATGCGGCTTATCAGCGTAAACCTCAATCAATGACTCTCCTTGGTCTGTCTATGGCAACTACCTGGGTTGTGGATTCAAATTGTTTCATCCATATGGGTTCAATGGCTCAAGACAACTTAATTGGAGATTTGTCGAAGAGTATCCCTGAAGGTATTTTTGTAACTCCTGGAGTGCATAAAGAAGTAAGAACGGTAAGATTTCAACGATGGAAAAATAAGCCAAACCTACTTGACAAAATGAAGCCAATACTGACAACTATAACTGTTGATGATGACCAGATTAAAGGTTTAGCAAGTCAAATTGGTGAGAGGGCCGCTCCTCAAGATGTTGATTTGTCACTGATGGTGTTGGCTAGCAAATTATCAAGAGAAGGTCGTGAAGTGACCTTGGTTACTGATGATTTCAAAATGACTACTACCAGCCAAAAAGTCAACCTTGGATTCACCACATGTCCACCATCCACCTTCTTACAGAGGCTATCGGAGACTGGCCCCAATGCTTGCAAATCAAGATTTAGAAGTTTATCTAGACGAACAAGAGCAGCCGAAATGCGTTACGCTATCAGCAGAGTAAACGAATACGACATCCAAGCAAAATTAACTTGGATGGTGGACTCACTTATCGATAACAAGCCTAAAGCAAAATCACCAGAACCGCAGCAAGAAAAGAGTTCTGAACAAAAATTAATCCGTGCTTTACGAAAGTTCTTACTCGGCGGTGTGCCAAAAAAATCTCACATTAACGCATTAGGTAGTCTACCTGATATTTGCCAACCTGTTAGTGAACTTGACCAATATCTTGATCAAATATCTAAGAGCGATTCAGTAATTGTTGATGAAAAATATTCCGAAGGAATTGAAAAAATAAGTTCTGTACTTGAAAGAGTTGGCCTTGGCCTGGCTCCATTAGATGAAGAGATGGCAGAAATTGCTCATAGAGCAATGGCTGGACATTTGTACAGAATGGAATCTTGTCTTGCTATGTTGGCAAAGATGAATGGTAACTTGATTGATGCCCGACTTCATTTGTCTAGAGCATTACATTATGCAACATTAATTGACGACGAAGGTGCTGAAATGTTGGCTACCAATCAACTCG
>JAKUNX010000050.1:0-5503 GCA_022451835.1 Candidatus Poseidoniaceae archaeon | reverse complement strand
GATTGCTTGCTTTAGTGAGGAATAAATGGGAAAGAGCTGCAGATTTATTTGAAACCGCAGACCGTCAAGCCCAGTCAACAAAAAGTCCACGCCTTACCTATGTTGTTTGTGCTGGAATGGCTCGATTCCTAAGCGGTGATGAGACTGTGGCAAAAAAACATCTTACAAGTGCGCAAACATTAGTTGGCGATGATATCGTAAAGGCTGGCCAAGAACTGTTTTTGCTTGGGAAAACCATGCTGGCAATGGATGAGGCTGGTTTAGCAATTGAAGTTCTCGATGAGGCTATGGAATGCGCAATTGACGCTCAAGATGCAAATTTAACCGAAAAATTGGCTGAATATTTAGTCTTAGCAAACAATGCATTGACTGAGAGTGATTCTCAGCAATATCACGGACTTCGAAAATATCTTGATGATATCAATACTATTGAACAAACAAGTTCAGATGAGTTCGAGAAAAAGATTAGTGAAATCGAGAAGCAAGCAGAAGTGATGGCAAAGCCACTCGAGACCTCAGAAAATTGGATTGATGCAAGTGAAGTATTTCCAAGTTCAGCTACCTTCAATGTCCTTAGACAAGTTACAACAGAGAATGCTGAAACCTTAATCGTGGGTCAACATAGTGAACTTGGAGTTGTTGCATTTTGGCTACCAGATGGAGATTACCAGGTCTCTAGTGGCCAAAATATTGCGATTGCTCAAACAAAAGTCAAGATTGCAGAAGCACCAAAAGAACTCCGTAATGAACATAACATTTCAGCACTTGTTGCGGTAAAAGATTGCGACAAAATCACTTTCTCCGCTGAAATCAAATTGTAATTATAAAACAACTCTTTAATACAAAAGTTACATGATTACGGCTTAATCAGCACACCAATACTGATAATAGATATCTAAAATGAGGATTAATTATGGCTGCGAGAGTTATCGTTGTAATTTTACTCACAACGTTACTCGCTCCGATGGTAAGTGCCGATGTTAGTTCAAATATTGATTACGGGTTTGGAGCGGAACTATCAGACAACCCTGAAGATGCCCCTCTTACCTACAGTTATTCCCCAGCAATAAGAGCCGCATTTGCTAGAACCAGTGATCTTACTCAATATTCTCTTGAAGAAAAAAAGTCTGTTGAACAATGGGTCGTAGTTAGTGCAGATATGATTGGTACGCCTACTCCTCATCTGTTGAATACATACATTATTGATGCAGATTTTGACAATGGTGCTAGGGATTTAGCCATATTACAATACGAGGGGAAAATTGAGGTCGCATATCCGCTAATCTCCAAGACAATGTCAAAAAAGTGGATTCCAAATGATGCAAGATTCGGTGATCAGTGGCATTTGCAGAATACTGGACAAACCGGTGGTAATGCTGGAGAGGATGCAAACATCACTACTGCATGGGATGATTATCGCGGCAATGGCGTAGTTATTGGAATCGTAGATGATGGAGTAGATTGGAATCATGCTGATTTAGATAATTACTACGAAGATACTCTAGATTATGATTACTGTAACAACGATGGAGACCCCACTCCGAGTTACTACGACGGTCATGGAACTTCTGCTGCAGGTGTTGCTGCTGCTGCAGGAAACAACACCATTGGAGTTTCTGGTGCTGCGCCAAGAGCAGGCCTTGCTGGTCTGTTACTACTTGCATGTAGTACAACCGATGTTAGAGAAAGTAACTCTTTATCACATGAGCGCCAAAATATTGACATTTATTCAAACTCATGGGGTCCAAGTGATAATGGAAAAACCGTGGAAGCACCTGGTCCATTGATGCTTGCTGCCTTTGAAGACGATGTAGCACAAGGTAGAGGTGGGCTTGGAAATATCATCACTTGGGCTGCAGGTAACGGTCTTGATGACGATGATAATTCAAATTACGACGGATACGCCAATAGTCGAAATACCATTGCTGTTACTGCCGTGACTCATTATGGAACGCAATCATGGTATGCAGAACCGGGTGCTAACATATTGGTAGCTGCCCCCTCTGATGGTAATGGTGAAGGCATTACAACCACGGATATTGAAGGTGGTGGCGGCTATAATAACGGAGACTATAACGATAACTTTGGCGGCACTTCGTCAGCTACTCCATTGGTTTCTGGTGTTATTGCATTAATCTTGGAAGCCAATCCTAACTTAACTTATCGAGATGTTGAACATATCATCGCCAATAGTGCGAGAAAGAATCATGCTAGTGATGATTCATGGAATGTCAATGGTGCTGGACACGATATCAGCCACAAATATGGCTTTGGAGTGATTGATGCCAGTGCAGCAGTTGATTTGGCTGAAAATTGGGTCAATGTTGAACCTGTGATTAATTATCAATCCGGATTAATTGATATCGCTGATCGACAAATACCTGATAACTCAGCACCAGGAATTACTGAAACAACTCAAGTTCCCGACTCCATCAAAATTGAGCATGTTGAAGTCATTGTCGATATTGACCACTCTTACCGTGGCGACTTAGAAATCATACTTACTAGCCCTGCAGGAACTCAGAGTATCCTATCGGAAAAGCACGAGGATAATGGTAATGATTGGAATAATTGGATGTTTACTTCTGTACACCATTGGGATGAGGATAGTTTTGGCGAATGGACACTATCGATTGAAGATCAAGGTAATGGAGATACTGGAACGCTACTTGATTGGGAATTGAATATTTATGGCACTGAATTGAACACTGACCGTGACGGAGATGGACTGACCAATAATGATGAAGTTACAATTTACGGCACTGACCCTGATGATATCGACACTGATGATGATCAAATTAATGATGGAGAAGAGATTAACATTTATGGTACAAATCCTCTATCGATAGATACTGATAACGATGATTTGGAAGATGGTCGTGAGATTCTGGTAAATGGCACTGACCCGCTTGACAATGACACTGATGATGACGGCTTACTAGACGGGGCTGAAGTTGATATACACTATACAAATCCGTTGATTGCAGACCCAGATGCTGATTCTGATAGCTTCTATTGGTTCCAAGATTGCAATGATACCAATGACCAAATTTATCCAAATGCTCCTGAGATTCTAAACTATGTTGACGATGATTGTGATGGCCTGTGGGATGAAGGGTTTAACCAAACTGATAGCGATGCTGATGCTTTGAGCGATTATTCAGAATTCCACGTCTATGGAACCGATTACAATTTACAAGACACTGATGGCGATATGCTCGATGATGGTGAAGAAATTTTGCAGTATCAATCAAATCCACTAATCTATGATAATGATACTGATTTAGATGGATTTTATTGGTTCCAAGACTGTAATGATACCAATGATCAAATCAACCCAAATGCAGTAGAATTACTCGATGCTATCGACAATGATTGTGATGAACTAATCGATGAGGACTTCGTTGACCTTGACCGTGATAATGACCAGTTACCAGACCTTGTCGAATTTTACACCATGAACACCGATCCTTTAGACAATGATACCGATGATGATGGCCTAGAAGACGGTTTTGAGATACTAACAGTTGGTAGTGAACCAACTATGTTCGATACGGATGGTGATGGTTTAAGCGACGGTGTTGAAGTTCTAGAAACGAATACCAATCCTCGTATCCCTGATCTAGATGAAGATGGTGATGGATTTAGATGGTTTGAGGAATGTAATGATGATGACATCTCGATAAATCCCGATGCTGAAGAGAGATGGAATGGAATTGATGACAATTGTAACGAGCTTGTTGATGATGGAGTAAATAGATTTGATTACATTGCCTTCTCATCGCTAATTAATTCAACAATCAATGCGACAAAAGATACTCTTTCTCTTAGCATGACTATTGACCTTTCAGATGAAGAAATTGAAAATATTGGTCTGGAGTTATACTGGTATCGAAACAGTACACTATTATCTCGCAATAGTAGTTTCGAAGAAGGGCCATATAATTGTACAACAACTGAATTTGGCTTTGGTGGCTTACTCTGTGCGGGCAATGGTACTATTGGACCATACACAATAAAAGCAGTCGCTGTAGATGAATATGGTTCAGCAGAATATACCTGGAATATTTCGTATTTCGTTTGGCATCCTCCTGAAGTTGTCGAAGCAGAAGATCCATCTGCTGTTTCCCAAATTGTTGATGCTCTAAGTGAAAATGTGATGAATTTGATAATTGGTATTTTATCGGCTTTAGTGTTGTTACTGCTGGTAATTAGACTACGTCAAAATAAGTCACAGAACATTCCATCAAACCCTCCGCCAAAGCAATTATTTGAGCAAAATATGCCGCAATATCGCTATGAGCAATCACAAGCGAAATATGCTGATGTGCAATCTGCTCCGGATTTATCAATGCTCGAGAAGAAATGGAAGTAATCAAGTATTCATTACATAGTTCCAACCAATAATTCGGCCATCGGTAGCATCAGCAATAAGATTGAACCGTTTATTCCAGCCATCATCTGTCCAATCTCTAGAAATGTCAACAGTACATGCTCCTTCAGTGGCATCGCCTATATTGGTGAGTATTGAATTTATTCCGCTACCTGGCACTACTACTAGATAGCCGACCCTAGTTTCTAGATGGTACGCTCCTGAACTAGTGAATATTCCTTGACTAGAAGTCAGAGAGGGGAATCTAGATGAGTCTAGCAAGGATTCTTCTATCGTACTAATATTGAGTACTTTAGGAATAAAATCTCTATTATAGGATACTGTCTCATCATAACTCCCTTTTTGATCAAACTGACAATTTTCTTGACTAGGTGTGCCAGTCATGTTGAATGTGACCCAACCTGCAATATCATCAGTTGCTATCCAAGAAATATTCCATTGGGTATTTTCGCCAAATTGTTGGTCTATTGCTCGCCACACATATCCTCCGTCATCAAGAGCGGCTACTGCACCAGATGCTGAAGATTGAAGATAATCAAAACAATCTAAAGCTGATTCAAGATTGTAAGTCCTAATTGATGACTCATCTGGCATATGCTCACCATTCGGCCCCCAATCATTCAAATCACTATCACTTGGAGACAATTCATTTGCTTGAGGCCTTGCATCATAAGAAAGTCCGAATTCTAAACCTTTGGATCCTCTAGTCAAAGAGGATTTTTGGAATATGTGGCTCATTGTTAATTCACCGTCCGGAAGAACATAATCTCCGAGTAATTTTGTTGTGGTTGAACAACCTTGTCGATTGCTGTCACTACCTGAAATCACGACATTTACGGTTTGCTTGGTAGCCCACGGATTACCTTCTTCCACTAACAGAGTCATACTGGCAGAACCTAGACATATCTCTTGGATATCTTGATTGGTCGCAACAATTTTCCACATGTCCGTACTACCAAGGGTCTCGGTTCCAAGGACGCGCCAATCCCAGCCTAATCTAGATCCTGATGCTCCATCGTCGATGTAATCATTAGCGAGTAATTCTTGAAGTTCAACAGGCTGTAAGAGCATAGAAAATCCTGGCGACAAAGTGTCTAAATCGCCGAGTAT
>JAKUNX010000005.1:24454-29488 GCA_022451835.1 Candidatus Poseidoniaceae archaeon | reverse complement strand
GTAATGATGTAGTCGCATCTATTAATCCACCAATCAATCTAGTAACTTCATCATTAGTAGGAGATGATTTCATTACCATTCTTGTTAATGAATTCTTAATGCTATCTTTACGTTCTTGATTACCGGGTATAGATAAGCTGAATTGTTCTACTGCTTCTAGAAAAGTATCTCTTAATTTAGGAGATAAATCTCTTGCAATAGGTACAATTTCAGGCAATCCAGCATCAATACCTTGTTGATGTCTTACTCTGTCAGAATGGAGTTGATATAGAAAACCATTAACAGAATGTGAAAGATTAGCAATTGGATATCCTTCCCATGTCGGCAAAGTAGTTAGAAAGTCACACTTTTGTAAATCTTCAGTAGCTAATCCAGTGCCTTCACCGCCAAAGACAAGTGCGATTTTACTGCTTGATTCATTAAATCGTTTAGATAAGTCCCATGGAAAGCAAAAATGCCTAAATGACGTCTTTGTACCAACTTCTCTTTTACCAGAGGTGCCAACCACCAAAGAACAATCTTTTACAGATTCATGTAATGAATCAAAGATTTGAACGTTATCAAGAATTTGACCAGCATGTTTTGCTCTACTTCTTGCTTCAATATCATTAGGGTCACATAGAGGATTAACCAGCCTTAGTTTGTCATATCCATAATTCATCATTGATCGGCAAATAGCTCCAAGGTTTCCCGGATGACTAGTATCCACGCATATGAGTACCAATTCATAAGATGAACTTGGTAATGGAATATCCTTTCTATCTCCCATATTCTCACCTGTTGTAAAATTCAACAATCCATCTAGGGTCACATGGTTGGTATACAAAAAATAAAAATCCTCCAGACTCTCTATCATCCATAATTATTGAACGCTTACGAATGGAGTGTTTAGTTTTCAAATATTCAATCAAATCCTCCAACTCGGATTTATCTTCACTATGAATGCTGACTGGATGTCGATCCCAATCAATGCGCACTGGCATCGAAAAGCCTCAATCAACTCTTCTTTGTCGGTATCTAGTTACGTAACCGGCGATCCAATTACGTAATTTCTTAGAACTAACATCAGTTAGTTGAGATACCATTATCTTGTTATGGTCAAAGTCATCTGTGAATTTATCACCATGTTGTTCTACTAATGCAATTGCTCTAATTTTGATAAAACTTGGTCTAATATTTCCCATAATTATCACTCCTGAAATAATTTAACTTCTATTGGAATATCCGGTTCATCGTGTCGAATTACTTGGAGACGAATCTTACGTGGAGGATTTTCAATGCCACGTTCCCAGATTTTTTCGTTGACAGAAGGATCAATCCAGACTTCTTCGTCTTCCTTAACCTTCAGATGTTGAACTACATGATCCTTAATAATTTGAATTGCTCGAGGAGCACGTTTGTAACGAGTGATGTTCCAAGCCTTTCTTAGAGGGACAATCAATTCTGATTCATTAGGTCTTGCCACTATAATCACCTCTGTAGTTTACTGCGTCTCCAATGATGTCTCTTTGGATGAGATACAGTATTTCGGTCGGTCTTTAACATGACCCATACAGGGACACGGCGGTTTTGCTTGGTTGCCTTCATTAGGCGAATTTTCTTTGCTGCTGGTTTATTTTTTGACATTTCGAGCACCTTCTCAGATTCTTCTAATTGACGCATTATTGCGGCTCTTGGATTGTGATGCCAATATAGATTTCAACATTTCATCGTTCATTGGCGGAACGAATTTGTTATTCTCATGTAAATTAATTATCATTTTTCTAATTGATTCTGCGCGTTCTGGAGTGGCAAGTGAAATTCTAGCAATTCTTGATCTTGCTTCACTGGTAAGTAATTGCTTCATAGCGTTAGAAACAGCGATGGATTCAGCATTTTTCATTTGTGAATCAATCTCAGCATCTGCTTGAGCCATAGCTTGCGATTCAAACTGCTTCTGCAATTCTAATCTACGTTGTTCACGAAGCGCTGCCAGTTGGTCTTCCCCACTTGCAGACATAATTGACAAACTCCCACTTCCTCAATACTTTGCTAGACCAGGATACATTTCATTGGCTAAATCTCTGCATGAATGTGCTGCTTCATCGAGCAACTTTTGTCCAGAAGAAGTAATTCTTCTACCTGAGTATAATTGTTGCTTACCATCTGCTGATTCTATTTCCTTGGTTGCAACTAATTCAACGAGTCCGGCAGAGTCGAGTTGCTGTAGAACAGTTCTAATAATATGTCTTGAAGCAACTCCTGGAGTATTTGGACTTGAACCATTGTTGACACTACCTCCGTAGTCTTGTGCTAAAGTAGTAACACCTACAGGTCCTTGTTTTGCAACTTTGCGTAAAATAGATGCTGCTCTGATGGACCACCAGTTAGACTGGGTTGGAGGTCTTTCACGATCAGCACCAGTTTTTACGAAACTAGACCAATCAGGTTGTGATATGTCCTTCATTTCGGACAACTTTTCTGCTAAAGCTGGAATAAGCATATCAGCGGGGATATCATAATATGTGGTCATGTAACAACACCAAGCACTTTGCCGACTAAACTCCCCTATATCAATGGAACGGGTATAAATGTAGAGCCATAACTTGAAAATAATGAAAAATGCAAGTGTTATTGAAGGGGTAATTGTAGGCATTATCATGCAGAAGGCATTAGCCCAAAATCCAAACCTTCTACGAACGCTTTTGGGACTGTCATTTACACTAATCTTTTTGCTTGCTTATGCAGTATATGGTGCTACGATTTCACCATCATACTATCTGTACACTACAGAAACGGAAACAACTGTTGATTCCTCTTCAGAACCTGTAAAACTGTATGATGAGGAGGAGAATTTGACTAACTGGAGGTGGACATTTAGTGCTGATGGCGTAAATCTTACGTGGGTAAATGCAAGTGCTAGTGACTTATCTAGAAATGCAATAATCAAATTGACTAGTTCTGCTGGACTCTACAGCCATACTAAACTTGGTGACCCAGACGCTGAAGATTTTAATTGTGCAGACAAATGCTACTTTAACAATACCCATGAGGCTATTAGAGAAGATGGTGGTGATGATTCAATTATATCGATGACTACAACAGATCCAGGACGTAGAAATAATGGTACTGTATATGCTAAATCACTCGATGAAGCAGAAGAAAAAGCAAGAGATGTAATAGAATATGTTCACTCACCTTCAGTGATAATTGTCGAGGTAATTGAAGAAGGTAATAGGAGCACTGCACCCGGTTTATCTCTTATTACTGTAAATGAGGATTTTGAAAGTATAGAAGTATTTTCAGTTGATGCAGGAACAGAATTTCTTTGGGCAGTTGCTGCAGTTGTTGGATGCTTTTCGATGATATTGATTCCATCATTTACAGTTTATTTTGCTGCCCGAGCCAAAGAACGTAAAAACGAATTAAAATTACAAAAAGCTGAACAAGAAGTCGATGAATCCGTAACTTCTGAATTGGAAGCCAATTAACTCATATAGATTACTGGTTCTGTCTATATTGAGCCGGTTATGAGAATACAGGTCGCTGTTTTGTTAGTTTTATTACTATCAATGCAGCCTATGGCAAATTTTACTCTTGATGAGACAGAATCTAACTTCTCCTATACCTCTGCAAAAGCTACAGGAGTAGACCTTACAGTTACCAACATTTCTTATTCATACCCGGATGCAGTTGACCGTTCAAAGTATCAAATGTTTTCCTCTAACACGCCTCCTATCACTTTTAACAGGCCTGCGTCATTATTTGTAACAGATGCAGTAATTGATACACAGATTGAAATCCAAATTGAAGTTAGTAATATTGGAGACAGTAATTCTCCAAATTTAGATTTGAATGTGTTAATCATTCACAATGAATATCAGGGGTTTGAAATATTCAATGCCACTAACCAAATCAATTCAATAAGAGGGCAAAGTAATGCCATATCATCATTCAAATTAATTCCAACATATTCAGGAAATCATAGCATCATAATAACACCTTCAATGTCAGTTGTAGATGATAATCCATCAAATGACATAATGATGAGTACATTTACTGTTGCTAGTCATTACTTCAATTGCGATGATCTAAGTTTATGGACCGTTGGACAAGGATGGGGTACGAATAGTGAATCATCATTATCTCAAGGAAGCGCTTGTCACATTGGCAATGGACAATCATCTACTTATTCAGCAAATTTAGCAACAGATCTTATTACACCTGTAATGGATATGTCTGATGCAATATCAAACCCAAGCAGAACTAATGGAATATCATTTTATTTTACAGGAAGTCTTGAAGGCAATGACTATGTAAGACTTTACAGTATGAACCCAAGTAATTCTTGGGTTGAATTAGCGAGTATTACTGGAACAACGAGTAGCGATATCACAACTTGGCAAACCTGGTCGCTGAATAATGCTGGTGCAATATCACCGTTAATTCCCACGCCACAAGCAAATTTTCATGCTAATTCACAATACAGATTTGGTTTTACAAGTGATGCAGCAAATAATGACATTGGACTTTGGATGGATGATATTGTCATAATTTATGACCAACAATTACGTCAAGATGAATACGGAATAGATACATCTGGCGTAGGAGTAAATGGTGCAGTTCCAAACTCTTGGGGCAAAGCGACAATTCAACTAACAAATACGGGAAATGTTTCAGAGACTTTCACCCCATCAGTTTCTGGAATCCCAAATGATTGGCAGTATTACTTTTCCCAAACCAGCGGAGTAAGTATTACTGAATCCAATGGTGTATATTTAGAAAAAGGTGAGACCAAGATTATAGAGTTAAATTTTCAACCAAGAGATAGTGAAAATCAAGGATTTTTTCCCATAACATTTACTTCAACAAGTAAAACTCATCAGAGTATATCTTCGAGCATTGTCATACAATTAGAAGTAGTACCAGATAGAATACCAGAATTTCTACCGCACCTAAGTATTGCAAGATGCACACCAGGCTCATCATGTGTTACAACAATATCAATCACTAACAGCGGAGGTGCCCCAGATGTGTTTATGTTATCACTTGATT
>JAKUNX010000005.1:12255-24444 GCA_022451835.1 Candidatus Poseidoniaceae archaeon | reverse complement strand
CAGGGTCCGTTGGGTTCACGAAGCGTGTAATGTTGGGATAAGCTGTTTCGCAATGCGCCATACGCCTTAACCTAACCTGCTCTGCCGCCCTGATGAACGAAAGAGTCCAGCCCAGCTGGTCGTCAATATCCCCAGTAGTTCTAGAAATATCTTCTCTCTGCATTGTTTGGGTTGCCACTTGGATGGAGTGTGTCATTTTCATGGAATCAGCCAACAGAAATTTTAGTTCAGCCTGGATTTTCAGTACCAATAATGCTAACCTATACAATTGGAAGCGATGCAGTACCAGATTCAATCGGTACATTCGATTTAATTGCAATATCGGAAAATGATTCATCTCGAACTGATTCAATAAGTATAGAAATAGTTGCTAGTATGATTAGTGACGCAGATGTTTCACCAGACATAGAGCAGATTGGAAGTGCAAAATTGATCAATCCCGGTGATAGCGATATAGTTGTTTTCACTGTATTTAACAACGCTTCTGTGCAAGATATTTTTGAAACAAATGTTGTTTTTGATGGCGCAAGTAACTGGGAAATTAGCGAAATCACACCTGCGACATTATATCTAAACTCAGGTGATTCAGGCACTTTTAGTGCTAGATTAACTGCACCAGTTACCGCTCAAGTAGGGGATGATTGCCCTGGTTACCTAGCCTCTATTATTTCTCAAAGAAGCGGTGAAATATTTGCCTCTAACATTGTTGATAATTTCGAAATTTCTCAAGTTAATAACATTGCAATAGAATTACTTGAATCACCCGAAAATCTCGTACCTGGTAGCGAAAATATCATCTCTGTAGAACTGAACAATTTGGGTAATGGTCCAGTGCCGGTAGATTTGTCCATTAATGGAATACCAGACGCATGGAGTACAAGTTTTATGTTAGAAGATGAAATAATCAGTGACAATATACTACTTGGCGAAATTTCTGAGTTAAGTTCAACCAAAATGATTGACATAGTGATAAATGTGCCAGCTGGAACAGATCACAGTCTAATCTTTGAGTTCGACATCATTGCTATGCCTTCTATGTATGGGGATGATGTTGATATATCTGATAATTCGGTCTCTCTTAATTTATTTACCATTATCGTTAGGGATTTATTTCTATCCAACAATACTCAAACAATTAGTTCTGGAGTTGGCAATAGTACAACTTTCTATGTAGACATCAATAACTTTGGCAATGTTCAAGAAAGTGATTTGCGAATATTTGCTAATTTGTATAGTGATTCATATCAGGGCTTAATGACTGCATTTATGTCATTAGGTAACACAGGTTTAGCATATGAATTCAATAAATATCATCCAATATCAATCGACAAAAATAGTAATAGACAAATTAGAATTGATTTAGTAATACCAGATGATATTCCGATTGATTCAGTAATAGTGTTTGATTTCACACTATCGAGTTCATCTAATGAATTCGAAGTTATAACCCACAGGACAAATATTGTAGTTGATTATGTTAAACAAATTTCTACTAATATTGTTCATAACCAGCAAACTATAACTGAAGACTTTGGTTATATGTGGCTTAATATTTCATCAATAGCGACAAGTGATGAAACATATTTAGTTAAATTTTCAACCCCACAAAATTGGAGACTTATCTGTGATTCAAAAGTGATTGATGAAAATGGAATTATGATTGAAGATAAAATAATTAATTCGATAACTCGCAAAAATTCAATCTACTGTGAAGTAATAAATGAAGGAGAAATATATGAGGGAGGAATTTCTGTAGATATTTATGATTCAGATAATTTATTGATTTATAATGATGAAGTTCAGTACTTTTTTGCTATACCTGTAAAAGATTCCACTAGCTTTTCAGCAACTACAATTGGGAGTTTTATTGTTGTAGGGTTGATTATTGCCATTTCTATATCTATAATATTAATCAAACGTCGAAGAGTCAATGAAGATGACGATATTGATATTATAAAACCAGTATCAGGTCCTCCAATTTCAGGACCGCCAATAAGTATAGCAAATAATAATCAAATACAATCTAATAATCAAGTAACAACGCAAAACACGGATATTTCGCAAAACTCTGATGGACAAATTTCTCCCCCTATACCTGAAACAGGACTTCCACAAGGATGGACTGTTGAGCAATGGAAGTATTATGGGCAACAATATTTAGATATGAATAACAGGCAATAATGTGGCAGATTATCCAGCACTATGGTATGCTCTTTGGGTAGTAATTTCTATCTGCGGTGTTTCTACTTGGTACTTGAAGAACTTTACCAAAAGAGTTGAACTGACAAAATTATCGGCATATACTGGAGTAATTGCAATGACTACGATGTTATTTTGGACATTAATTGATTTTTGAGGTGAACTAGTGAGTATTTCTGGAGTCAATGAACACGTAATGTATGGCAAATACCCGTGTAGGCTTCCAGTGTGGTGGGGATATTATGGTGATATTGGTGTTAAGCCAGAATTAAAACATATTAGTGGAAGAAAAGTAATTCTCAGAATTGAAAAAAGATTCAATAGATTTGAAAAAATATTAGCGAAGTTGTTTAGAGCACCTAGAGAAATAAGAAGACCTCTAGATGAAAAAAATAGTATGTTATGGCAACTATGTGATGGAACAAGAAAATTTGAAGAAATTTGCGAGATTCTTGATTCGCTATACCATGAAGACATTGCTCCGGTAATTCACCGAACCGCAGCCGGAATTAACCTACTGAAAGAAAAAAACCTGATGACGATTTTAAATGAAGAATTTACAGGAAAATGGTCAATAGGGAAGGGTCTCACTCCGAACAATCAAAACTTAGAGCCGCTTGATGACAAATTAGGAATTATTCTAGAAGAAGAATGATCATAGTGGCTCCCATACCAATCTAATTCCTATCCCATCGCTAACTTTGTTTACTTTAGATTGCCCTCGCGCAGAGCTTCTTGTTGAATCACTTTCAGTAAACCAACTTCCACCTCGTACACAATAAATATCAGAACCATCGAGATATGGTTTTTGCTTAGATTTAATTGTGTAATCTTTACGATAATTATCTTGACACCATTCTGAAATCAAACCATACATATCATATAATTCCCAATTATTTGATTTCTTTATGCCAACTTCTCTTGTAGATGCTCCTGAATTACCTGCATGCCAACCATAATCATCTAAATCACCATCAAAATTTCCAAAACTCCATTTTGTATCGGTATCTGATTTAGCACAGTATTCCCACTCAGACTCTGTAGGAAGTCGCCAGATACCCTGTAATGATAATCTAGGAGATGAATTGTGAAATTTATTCAATTTGCTGATGAAATCAATACAATCTTGGAATGAAACTGAATCCACTGGGCGTAATCCTGAACTCCAGCCTTCTTGAAATTTAGAAGGATTGTGACCCATAACACCTTCCCAATGCATTTGAGTGACCGGCCTTTGACCTATGAAAAAGGGCGAATCAATCTCAACCTCATGAGTGGGTAACTCTCTTGATAACCCATCACCAACTACATCTCCCATGGTAAATTTACCCGGTTCAATCAAAACATAACTTCCACCAAATTCATCTTCGAATTTTGGTCTTGACAATAGGAACACCTACTGTGATAATTTTCTGGTATTTTCCAGCACTGATTCAACTAAATTTTGTAATCTTTCTTTTGTTTCTTCGTTTACTAAATTACCATCATCATCAAAAGCTTCCTTTACCTTACCAATGGCTAATTGTTCAGGAACCGGCCATCCATGAATCCATCTAAGCATTATTCGCATATGATTCAAAGTGTTCGAGTTTTGTGCTCCCCCTAAAGTAGACATCAAACCGAAAACCTTGCCTTTGACATGCTTTGTATAAAGCCAATCAAAAGTATTCTTCATAGCACCTGACATCGTTCCGTGATATTCAGGAGATGAGACCAAAAATGCATCGCATTTTGAAGCAAGTTCTTGGAATTCCTTGACGTTTTCATTTTCCCAACAACCCTCTTCACCAACTATTGGAAGAGGTTTGACATCTAAGTCCCAAAAATGGACTTCTGCACCTAATGATTCTGCGATATTTAGGGCATGGTTAACTAACATTCCACACTTAGATGTTGGACGGTATTCTCCACTTAACCCAAGTACCTTGTAAGGATATTTTCCCATACATCTCCCAAGAATTCAAGGTTATTGAATGTAAGTGTCGGTTCGTACATAGATAAGTAACCCTTATGATTAGGTCTCTACGCCATTAGATTGAGGCTTATGGACCAATTTATCGAGGACGAATTAGAAAGCAACAATGATGAAGTTGTGAATCAAGTTGATTCTCTATTGATAAGTGGTGAAGAAGCATCAAGATCTGGTGATTCAAAAACGGCACTTGCAGCCTTTAACAAGGCGATTTCACTCGACCCTTCCTCAGATATGGCATGGTTTAACAGAGGAGTCTTACTAGAAGCACAACAAGATGCAAGAGGGGCAAGACAAGCATTTCAGATATGTCTTGATGTAAATCCAAATCATGCTCCTGCTACTGCTAATTTATGCATATTGTTAGAACGTATCGGGGATCAAGTTGGAGCCTATAGCATGGCTTTGAAAGCTTTAGATTTCTATCCAGGACATCCTACAATCATGGAAGTTAAAAATAGATGTCAAGGCAGTGCATCTACCAAGCCATTAGAATCTATGCAAGCAGTAGAGCAAATTGATTCCTTTGACCAACAAGATGTAGACACGGTTGTTCAAGAAACTGGGTTAAGTGATGTAAATGCACTATTAGATGAGGCAGTTCATCATGACGCTGATGACAATCAGCAGTTAGACATAGATGAATTACGTTCTGCTGCCGAAGTTGTTGTAGCAACTGAGGACATTAAGGACAGAATCGAAGTATCTCAACCTGTAGTTCAAGCAATTCCAGATTTACCTGTAGTTCCCGTAGAGCCAGAAATGGAAAATGTGCTTGATTTAGACAATATGGCTAATGAAGCCAAAAATTTGATTCAATCTGGTGATGCTAAAGGTGCTCTCGCACTGCTCAAGCCGCATCTAAAAAATGAAGCTTCTAAACATCCAGAATCTTGGTTGATAGCTGGTGGAGCCATGGCAAGATTAGACTTACAGGATCATGCTATATCAGCCATTGAGCATGCTCAAAAATTAGACCCGTCAAATCCTAAGGGCTGGTATAATTTGGGTTCACTAAAGCAAAGAAAAGGCTTGTTACAAGAGGCTTCGACTTGTTATTCTAATGCATTGCGAGAAGATCCGTCATATATCAAAGCAGCACAGAAGTGGGCGCCGCTTGCTATGGAACTGAAAGACCCTGAAGCATATCTTTCTGCTGCCACAATTATCATTGCAGCAGATTCGGAAAATCCTGTTAGGTTAGAATTAGCAACAACATTAATTGAACTTGCTGAAGGTGAATCAAGAGTATTGGAATCACAAGCAGGAATCCCCCCTACTCTACCAGAAGGTCCTGAGATGGCGAAGACGGCACTAGAATTGCTTGGTCAAGGAGATACTAAATTACATGCTAGAGCTCACACAATGGCAAATAACCACATGGAATCTGTTAAGATTTGGAAAGGTCTAATTCAATCAGAACGTAATGATCCTGAAACTTGGCGAGGTTTGTCAAAGGCTCTTTATGCAGCAGGGGATAATAATACTGCTGAAAAGTGTAGCATAAAAGCAAAAGAAATAGAAGAAGAACTTGGTAAAAATACTGATAGCGTTACTGTACCAGATACATCTTCGACAATTTCTTCACCGAATAATCTACCAGAAACCGGTAGCATGGAGCTTTCACAAGGTGTTCAAGTAGAACCACAACCTGCAGATGAATTATCACAAGAACAAATGATGAGCGCAAATGAGTTATTATCTAGACCTCAAATTGCTCAACCTGAACCTGAGACAATTCCCAACCCACAAGTTGACTTAGCTAAGGCTGCATTAGAAGTTCAATCTAATTCGTTGGTTCAAGAAGAATTCCGCAACCCTGAATCTAATGCAGTTGCCAATCAAGATATATCTTGGTATAACCAAGGAGTCGCATTGATTGAGGCGGGTAAGTATGCAGAAGCCTTGTCATGTTTTGATAGAGCATTGCCATCGTTCGCAAATGATGATGAAATGGTAATTAGAATCCTAAATGGAAGAGGTAATGCTTTTTATTACCTAGAAAATTACCCTGCATGTGTTGAATCTTATCACCAAGCAATGTTGATTAAACCAGAAGAGGTTCGTGGAAAGACATTGTACAATATGGGTACAGCATATGCTGAAATGGAAAGATATCAAGACTCCGTAAAATGTTTTGAACAAGCAATACCAAGAGGATTATCGAAAGAAGAGATAAAACGTACTAAGGATCAAATTAGAAGATGCAATATTCTCATCAAAGAACAAAACAAGAAGAAAAGGTGAAACTTTTGTTCGATAATCAAATCATTGTTCAAAAGTTAGTCGAGGCAGGCTTGGAGGAAAAGCACGCTTTACTAATTATCGACATGGCTAGTCAACCACCTGCAAAGGCTAGCGAAATTGGCAAAAGAATGGGACTTTCTAGAATGGATGCATATAATTCATTGAAAAAATTACAAGAAAAAGGACTAGTAAAAGCAACATTAGATAAGCCGATAAGATTTTTTGGCATGACTATTAATGAAGTTTTCAAACAAATTATTAGAACCAAGGAAATGGACTTACGTAGAATAAATGACGATTTAGACTCATTAAATACATCTGAAAATTTTGCTATCATTTCTAATCAAATGAACTACCAGGAAGATTCATTCTCAGTGCTAAAAGACCGTCATGCAATTCATGCCACAATTGAATCAATAGTTGCGGAAGCTGAAGGGCACATATGGCTGCTGCTTGGTAAATGGGGCATATTACATATGCTAAGGTCAGGTTGTATGGATTCGATTAAAGAAGCCATCAATCGAGACATTGATGTCAAACTTGTTGTTTGTATTGATGAAAAAACAATACGATTTTATGACAATTTAGATCCAAGAATAGAAATCCGGCATCATCCAGATTTCAATTTGTGCGGAGTATTTGTCGATAATGAAGTGGGTATACAATTTGTTCAAACCGAAGAATCTCCAACTGGTCGAGGAAAAGAAGATACTGCGATATTGATGGAATCAGATATGCTACTAAGTGCTCAAAGTGAATTATTAAGAATACAATGGAACGCTGCTACTTCTTACAATACTGCCAAGGCAAAAATGGTCGATGGATTAATGACTGAACCACTCAGACTAAGTTTGGGAGATGGTTCATTTTATGAGAAATTTAAGGAATCAATGAAGATGGGAATGAGCGGTAGTACAAATGCAGTTTTAACGCGTGATGGTGAGGTAATTGGCAATGAAATAATTCCTCAGTCAAATACTCTCGCTGCACTAGGGATAAATACTAACCAACTGTTTCATGATGTGGGCTTTAGAATTGGTCAAGAATTGGCAGTGAAACTGCAAAATATTTCTGACGATGAAAAATTTTGGGACAACATAAAGTCAGAATGGCATGATCTAGGAATGGGTAAAATTGAATTTGATCAATTACCACCAAATACAATTACGGTTTATGATGGAAATGCCTGTGAGGGGCAGCCAGAAACGTCATTGATGTTCTGTAATATGGATGAAAGTGTTATCGCTGGCGTGGTTAAAGAAAGATATAACAAAACCATAGAATCTTGTAAACGCCAATGTGTTGATGACAAAAATTCATGCTGTTATGAGATCACAATTATTGATTAATTGCTATTCAATTAATGCACATGTTGATAGAGAGGGACAGGTTGGGATTGACATGGATTGTGGAACATGTGACAGTGCGAGTCCGGTAATTGTGCAAAAGCCAGAAGTGATTAATGTTAATTTGACAGTTACTGAAAACGCACAATCAATGCTTGAACAAGCATTTGGTGATGATAGAAGTATGGCATTATTAGTAGGTGTTCTATCTGGTGGATGTTCAGGATATATGTACGACTTACAAATCGTAGACAATACAGATATTGATTGTCAAGAACTATCGATTGCTGGTTTCAGAATTTTGGTTCCTAACTCTTCAAGTCATTTACTTGATGGAATTGAAATTGATTACGAAGATCGATTGATGGGTGGAGGATTTAAAATAAATAATCCAAATGCTAAATCTTCTTGTGGTTGCGGCGAATCTTTTGCATAGGTGATAAATTGCCCAGGATGGCATTTGATGATGCGAATATACTAATATTCACAGGTAAGGATTGTGCAAGATTTCTCGACGGTTTATCTAGTAATAAGATAGATTTTCAATCTAATTCTGTAATCGATACGTTAGTGCTTTCTAATAGTGCAAAAATTATTGCTCAATTGCATTTATTCAAGTTAAACGATATGCTAATTTCAATTTCAATTTGCGAAGATTTTACGGCATTGAAAAATTTTCTAAATAGTAAAATACTCTCTCAAGAGGTGATAATTAACGATGTTAGTGAACTAAATCATGTTGACATAGTTTATGATGAAGCAATCAATAATGAACCAGTAATATCGCTAAACGAAGTAACTATAGTGACGATAAATAATTCCTATGCGTTTGAAATGTACTCTAAAAAAATGATCAGGAAATCACTGGATGGAAGTGTTGAATCATTTACCGACTGGCGTGTTGATAATTTAATTCCTTGGCATGGATATGAAGTTTTAAGCAATCGTAATCCATACCAATGCGGACTAAATTATCAAGTTCATGAAAACAAAGGTTGTTTTTCAGGACAAGAAATATTGACACGAATGAGAACTCGTGAAAAGGGCATGTATCAATTAACTAGTCAAAGTAATGACTCCATTGATTTGTCAAAGGTTTCAACTAAAGGTAGCGAAAAATCACTAATTTTACAGAAAATTTAGTATCCAAGAATTTCAGATAATTGTGATTTATAGAAATTTCCTGACTTCTGCAGGCTAGCTAATTCTTCATCACTCAAATCTAGTTCAATAATTCTCTCTATCCCACCTGCTCCAAGAATTACTGGCACTCCGATATACACATCATCAAGACCATATTGCCCAGTAAGGTGTGCAGATGCAGGAATCAATCTCTTTCGGTCATTTAATACCGCTTCTGCCATAATTGCTGCTGCGGAACCTGGTGCATAAAATGCAGAACCTCGCTCTAATAGTTTAACAATCTCGCCACCACCTGACGCTGTTCTCTGACAAATTAAATCAATAGTCTCCTCATCCAAAAGATGAGTAATAGCAATTCCTCCAACAGTAGTAAATCTAGGCAGAGGAACCATTGTGTCTCCATGACCACCAAGTACCATCGCTTGGACATCTTCTTCAGAGCATCCAACCGCATCAGCAATGAAATGAGTCATTCGTGCACTATCTAAAACTCCTGCTTGGCCACAGACCCTATGAGAAGGGAATCCAGTAACTTTTTGCATGTGATAAGTCATTAAATCGAGAGGATTAGTAACCATAATGATAATTGATTCTGGTGCATGTTCTCTAATTCCTTCACCAACTTGTTGAACAATACTTGCATTCTTGGCGATTAAATCTTCACGTGTCATTCCAGGCTGGCGTGGAAAACCAGAAGTAACAACAACTACGTCAGCACCTTGAATATCTTCATAATTTGAAGTTCCAGTTAAGTTACCGTCATAGTTTAACACTTGACCATTTTGAGACATATCCAATGCTTTGCCCTTCGCAAAACCTTCGTATATGTCAAGTAAAACAATATCTCCAAGCTTTTTCTGTGCCAATACGAATGCACAAGTGGCTCCAACATTTCCTGCTCCAATTACCGCGATTTTTTTCCGTGAGTTTGACAAAATAATCCCCTTTAGATGTTCCAGTGAAAGGCATAAAATAAGTTAGATGGTAGAAAAGTCATCACTAACTCTGAGCCTTTTCAAGCGTGTTATCTAAAAGCCTCCTATGACTGGCTCATAATGACCCAGATTATTTTACTCGGGTTGGTGGTCAAAATGAGACTAGGTGTGCCAAAAGAACCGGAAAATGAAACAAGAGTAGCAATAGTTCCATCCAGTCTAAAAAAACTATTGAAAGCAGGATTTGAAGTATACATTGAAAAGAATGCGGGAGTATCTGCTAATTATCATGACAGTGATTATGAAGCCGCTGGAGCAAAGTTAGTTTCCCGTAAGGATGCACTAGGTTGTGAGAATATAATCTGTATTAATTTCCCGGGTACAGAAGGTATCGAGAAAAAAACCAATTTAGTATGTGTAGCAGATCCTTTTAGAAATCCGGAATATGTCAAACAATGCATGGATTCAAACATTACTTTGATGTCCATGGATATGATTCCAAGAAGGTTATCAAGAGCACAATCAATGGATGTAAATTCAAGTCAAGATAATCTCGCTGGATACAAAGCTGTTCTGTTAGGTGCTGCTAATGTTCCTAAGGGAATTCCAATGATGACTACTTCCGCAGGCACAGTAAGACCTGCAAAAGTCGTAGTAATGGGCAGTGGTGTAGCAGGATTACAAGCAATTGCAACAGCAAAAAGATTGGGTGCAGTAGTTTATGCGTCTGATGTAAGAAAATCTGCAGCAGAGCAAATTGAATCTGTCGGTGGAAGATTCATCGAAGTAGACGGTATGGATGATTTTGAAGATGAATCAGGATATGCAAAGCCTCTAACTCCAGAATTTATCCAGAAAGTTAACGATACGGTTTGTGGAGTTGCTAAAGATGCTGATATAGTAATTACTACAGCAAGGATATTTGGAAGACCTGCACCTATTACTGTACCAAGTAGTGCTGTTAGCGAATTCAAATCAGGTGCAGTAATAGTTGACATGAATGCAGATGTTGGAGGTAATTGTGAAGATACTATGAAGGGAGAAATCATTACTACTAAAAATGGGGTAATAATTGTTGGAACTTCTAATTTGCCAGGCACTATAGCAAATACTGCAAGCATGCTTTACTCTAATAATCTTACAACTTTCATTACTTCATTGGTAAAAGAAGGTGAATTAACATTATCTGATGACGATGATGTTTTGTTTGGTGCACCTGAGGGTTCTGACTTCTACGTCAATGGAATGGGCGGTGTGTTGATTTGTATGGACGGTAAAATGCATGAAAAACAAACTAGACTTGCGGGGGTTTTACAATGACGCCTGAACTGTTAATTGGCAGTATAACGCTATTTGTGTTATCGATCTTTTTGGGATTCGAATTAATTACCAAAGTACCAGCAACTTTGCATACACCATTGATGAGTGGAGCTAATGCTATTTCAGGAATTAGTATTGTTGGTGCACTAATTGGTGCAAATGTGGCTTTTGAAGGCGGTGATACATTGGTTTCAGGTTTACTGGCATTTGTGGCAGTTGTCTTAGCGATGATTAACGTTGTAGGTGGTTTTGCTGTTACAAATCGTATGCTGAATATGATTGCTGGAAAGAAGAGAGGAGGTGCCTAAAATGGAGATCAGTGAATGGACTTCAATTGGTTATCTTATTGCTGCAGCACTATTCATTTTTGGCCTTAAAAAATTAGGTCATCCAAGAACTGCTCCTCGTGGCAATCAATTGGGTGCTATGGGAATGTTGGTTGCAGTAGTTACTACAATAGTTGACATGCAACTAGCAGACACTGAAGCACAATGGACATTAATTATCGCAGGACTAGTTATTGGATCTCTGATAGGATATGTAATGGCTGTAAAGGTAGAAATGACCGGAATGCCAGAATTAGTAGCATTATTCAATGGATTTGGTGGCGCAGCATCAGCATTAGTTGCGCTTTCTGAAACATGGAGATACATAGAGGATACTAGTCTTGCACTTCCTACTGGACTAGAAATACAAGTCATTATGATTGCTGCGGGATTATCCGCAGTTGTGGGCTGGATGACACTAACCGGTTCATTGTTAGCTATGTTCAAACTAAAAGGTGGTATTTACATTCCGTTCTCCAAGAAAGATGAACGCGGAAGAAGAAAGTGGCTCAATACACCTACATGGGGCCCAACTTGGCTAAATCCAGTAAAAGTAATACTGATGCTAACTGTACTTGCTATGATTTACTTGAGTATTGATGACCCTAGAAACACAGACTATCTATGGGCAATAATTGGAATTTCAAGCCTACTTGGAATCATCTTGGTATTACCAATTGGTGGTGCTGACATGCCTGTTG